>PBOU01000128.1 GCA_002724415.1 Planctomycetaceae bacterium | reverse complement strand
CTGCACAAACGCCTTGATGAAGGTGGCCTGGTCTGCCGGCAACTTCAGCGACACTTTGCGAGTTTCAAACAGTGAACGGGTCCGTTTGCTGCTGGACCACTCCTCTTCGGTCAGTTGCCCATCCTTGTTGGCATCAAGATTCTTATAAACAAAAACGGCCAACCGACGATGCCGCTGGGCCTCGTCAACCGCAGGCGGCTCCCGAGTTTCAGTCGGACCGCTTCCAGCTCCATCTCCAGCCTGCTTGGCCGGCGGAACACTGAAGTTGGCAGCACCCCGATCGGCTCCAGCCGCCCCACCACCGCCGCCACCAGCGGGCGGGGTCGGACGCACCCTGGGATCGTCGGCCGAGGGCACCCGTCGATCGCGAATCGGACTGCGTTCACTGTCCGGCGTGCTGATCCGAATGGGATTGGGCGTCACCGACTGAAGCATTCGCAACAGCGAGTTCACATCACGACCTCCCAGCGGGATGCTGCGAATCGGACCACCACCAGTCGCCAAGGGAGCCGCGATCGCGCTGTCGAGTTGTGTCACCATTTGTTTGATTTCGGTGATCTGGTCAGGATTTCCACGAACAACCAGGTAACCCGGATTGGCGATCACCGATGGAGCATTCTCGATGTCCTTGGCGTAAAGTCCCTGCAGGGTCGCGGTCAGGGAGACCGGATCCTGACGAATGGGGATGATCGCGGTGGTCTGGTTGCCTCCCTGTCCGTCCAACTTGCGGATCATCCGTGCGATCTCATCGTGACCGTCCCTGCTCGCCATCACGTGGATCGTGCGAAATCGCCCGTCCTCATTGACCACGGCACCGGGATACAGCACGTTGAGCGTCTTGGTGACTTCCATCGTGTCGGCCGAGTTGACCTTGTAGACCTCCAGAAACGGCTCGTTGCTGGCCGCTTGACCGGCAAATCGGTTCGGCTCATCGCCAGCGGCAACATCGATGGTCTCGATGGCCTTGCGAATCACCTCCATCTTGGCCGGCGGAGCCATGGCGAGCACCATGTTGGTCCGTTCATCAACTGTCAGCGAAACGTTTCCACCCGAGGAGGCTGCGCCCGATGCGGCCTGGCCACGAGAATCGCCACGACTGCTGCCACCACGTGACGCCATGGCGGCTGCGAACCGGCTGCGAGGATCAGATCCACCACGGCTGCTGCCACGGCTGCTGCCACGGCTGCTGCCACGACTGCTGGAAGGACGAGCAGCCTCACTGACATTTCCGACGCCACGGGCCTGCAGGCCGAAGAGATCGCGAACCATCTTCTCGGCAGCCAGGGCTGAAACGTTGGTCAGAACGAAGGCCTCGTAGGTCAGGTCTTTCTCTTCCTCGGGAATGTAACTCTTCAGAACCGTGTAAATCTCCAAGGCGTTCTTGGCCAGCCCCGTAACAATCAACGAGTTGGCAACAGACAACGCAACAGCCTTCCCCTGAGGACCGAGAAGATACGCCACTTCGGTGGCCGCCTTCGCCGCGTCCTTGCCTTCCAGGGGCATCACGACCCGCACCAACTCGCTGCTGGCCCGTTTGGCCAACTCGTCAACAGTAACCGTCGGGATCAGGTTCGGCGGCACCGGATTGTCGACATTGACGACAACTGCAAAGCGATCACGCCGCAGCAGGATGAATCCCTTCTGCAACAGGGCTCCGTTGAGCACATTGAGAGCTTGTGTCGGGGTGTAGTCCTTGTCGTCGAAATAGGTGAACGTTCCCGGCGGAACTGTCTCCTGATCCCACGTCAGGCCAGCGGCGGCAGAAAACATCTTCAGCACGTCCGACCATGGCGCCTGAACAAAGTTGAATTGCAGCGACTTGGCTGGCTTGGCGCCGGTGGCGTCGACGCCGGCGCCGAACGACGCCACAACACTTCCGGAAACCGGTTTGCCGTCGGCCGTCACGACTGTCGCACCACGCTGGGAAGTCGCATCAGCCGACTTGGTCGCCGACTTCGGAGTCGAATCCGGTTGGGCGGCTGTGGCCATGGGCTTGTCAACCGACTTGCTGTCCTCCACGTCAGACAATCCGGCCAGGGTCTGGAAGCTGGTTTTTTGCGTCTCGCTCAAAACGCCCAGGATCGCCTGGTCTCGCTGTTTTCCGAGCGCTTCTCCCTGGTCCTGGAGAGCCTTGGATTTCTTGTCACGCTCTTCGCGAGACAAGTCGCGATTGCGGAACAATTCCCGCCGCGCCTCGTCCAGCGACTGCCTCTGCTGATCATGGCCAGAAATCGCGGCCTGGAGTTTCGTCTTTTGCTCGTCTGTCAATTTCAACTCAACCGCCACCCACTCCGCACCCACGCCACGGACTCCACGACGTTTCAACTGGCTGAGTCTCAGACCACGAAGTTGTTCGGCCGAGATCACCTTGGCCAATGCGGCCTCGGCGATCTTGCGTTGCCCGTCAAAATACTCTCGCCGCTCGGCCTCGATCTTGGCCTTCTCGGCATCGTCCTTGGCCGCCTCGATCCGCCCGCCAAACTCGCGGTACTTCTCGAAAGCAGTGGACCGAGATTCCGACCGGATCTTTTCGATCGAGTCGGCCTGCTCATCGGTCAGCTTCAATTCTTCACGAAGATCCCGGTCCCGGGCCAGGTCGAGCAGACTGTCCCCACGTCGACCTCGCTGAGCCTGCGCCGGGTCCGCGTCGGTGGCGACAACGATCAGCGCCAGTAACACGGCAGTGAATTGACACGCTGAGGAGAGCTTCGAAGTCTTCATGATCGTTACTTCCGAGTCATGTGAAGTTCCAGCACTGCAACTGCCCCCAAAACAGTTCCAAGCCGGGTGAGTAGATTGGCCCGATCTCAAGGCCGGGCACGACGATACTAACTGGGAGCCTAGCTTACCAACGACAAACCAGATGGATTTTGAGGGAAGGGAAACTCAATAAACTCGGGGGTAATCGACTAAAGATTCCGATTCCCCGGGTAATGTCACCAATTGAATGTTTCCATTCCAGCAATTTCCGAGCTATCCTACAGGAACTAACACCGCCCAACGGTGTTCAGACTGGAGAAAATGGGAGATTTCTGATGAGCAGGCATTCTGGTTTTTGGGTGTTTCGTCGCATTTCCTCCGGTCGAATTGCTCCGTTTCTGCTGGTTGCCGCCAGCATTTTGATCTGGGCCGGTTCGGCCACGGCCCAACGGTCTGATTCCCGAGGCGGCAGTCGAGGTGGCAGTCGCGGCGGTTTTGGTGGTTTTGGAGGTTTCGGCGGCGGTGGCAGCGACCGTGCAGAACGGATGCGGAGTTTCTTCTCCCAGATGCGATCCGGCAGCAACGGCGGATCTTCAGACGACCGTCGTGAACAAATGCGGGCATTCTTTCAGCGAATGCAACAGCAGCGCGACGGGGGACAGGGTGGCAGTCGATCACGGGGTGGTCGTGAGGGCGGCAGTCGTGAAGGACGAAGCCGGAATGGCCGGAGTCGGGGCGAATCGAATGCCACCAAGCCAAAACCCGTGGTCCGTGTCACGGTTGACCTACCCGAGAATTATGCGGCAATGGACAAGGACAAGGACGGCCAGTTGGGGCTATACGAGTGGAAACTCTCGGCTATCCAGCAGTTCCGAACACTCGACAAAAACCGGGACGGTTTCCTGACACCACGAGAATTGACCAGCGGAACGGATAGCGAGGAGACAACAACGGCCTCCACGGATGCGAGTGACTCCGGAGAGTCCTCCGACGACAAGAAGGCCGAGACATCCTCCGCTCCTGGTGGAACTGTTGCGGTGTCGACCGCCGCCGGTCCAAAGAAAGATGAGCGAACGGTGCGAATCGCCAAGTACACGTTCAAGGCACTCGACAAGGACAAGGACGGCAAGCTCTCGGCCGAGGAGTGGCAAAAGAGCAGTCGTACACGCAGTACCTTCGAGAAAAAGAAGGTCAAACTGAAACTGCCCATCGACGAGAGCGGTTTCGTGGCGGCATTCCCGGCCAGGGACTAGCCTAGCCACGACCGGCGAGTCGTCGGGCTCGCTGCAACACGTCCGGCATCACCTCAACCCAGCCGGTCCCGACCACCAGCGGTGATTTCACCGTGGCCGGCAACAGCCGGCTGTACTGGTCCAGTAGCCGATTGACGGCCTCTCGATCGCCACGCTCGACGGCCAGGACCAGTGCCGCGCGGGACCAGGACGGGGCCAATGCCCCCTGCTGGGCCTCGGGCACCTGCCCAAGCTTTTCGACCAAATCCCACGCATCTCCGGTGCGTCCCTGTTCGAACAGGCTTCGGGCATGACTCAGGAGAGTCACAGCAGCAGGCCCAGCGTCCTCGGACACCACTAGAGATTGTGCGTAAGCCGCCCAGGCGTCCTCCCACTGTCCAAAGTCAATTGCACGATATCCGGCGCGGGCGTACTCATCCCAAGACAGTGGTTGAACTTCTTCGTCGAGTCGATGACGTCGTGCCCACCCCTCCAGCCATCCCACTCGACGGGCGCCATTGGCAAAGAAAACCGGCCCGAGACGCCGGAAGTGCCGGCGGCGACTCCGGCGAAGACGCGGTGCCGGCAGCGGAGAGGAGAGTTCCAACCACCCGTTGCTCGCGACCTCCGCGGCCAACAGTCCGGCGATCGCCTGGTGCCCCTTCAACGTTGGATGAACGTGGTCCACGTACCAGTCGGAGCCGGGCAAACCATCGGGACTCAACGCCTCGATCCTACCAGCTGCATCAACAAGTGGCGTCCCGGTCGATTTCGCCACGGCGGTCAATGTCTTGTCCAACCTCCCGATCATCCGCAGCGGGCACACGTCCAGATCACGGGCCCTGCGATACGCAACAGCGGCTCGATCGCTTCGCCCGAGACGGTCGAGCGTCCGAGCCAGCCTCCACGCCACCAACGCATGCTGATCATCCAATTCCTCGGCGCGGCGAAACGCCGTCAACGCGGCCTCGAAACGGAGCGCGGCGGTTTCTCGTGCTCCCAGGTCCATCGCAGCCTGCCATTTTGTCCGTTCCTCGGCCGACAACCCGTCACGGTGCTGCGATTTGAATGGCGGACAATCCCGGAGATTGGACCCCAACCGCACCAGCACCAGGGGCACCTTGGCCTTACGGCATTCTTCAATCATCAGTTCCAGCGACCGTCCGTACTGGGCCACCACCTTGTCCTGCCATGCCTGGTCTCTTTGATAGGATGCGTAACCACTCTGTTGATCCAGCCGGGCTTCCACCTCCGCACTGTCTTTTTCCGGCGTATCCGAGTCCTCCTGGCTCATCCATCGCCGGCACATCGTCACCGTTCTCAGTGACATCGCCTGATCCTCCAACCAGGCGATCACCGCATTACGGCCCTTGACGTTCTTGTAACTGCGGTCTTCCAGGAATTCGTTGTGACCGGTGGCGACAACGACCAGATCGGGCTGATAGGCGAGCACCTCGGAGACGATCGGCCCCAGGCGATAACTGGCGTAAGACAGCCCACCACAATTGACCGCTTCCACCTCCCGTCCCTGCGTCCGTTCGGCAAGTTCAAGCCCCAGCCAACGAGTGAACGACGACTCGGTCGTGTAGGGACGGCCCCGGACCGTCGACCCGCCCAGGCAAAACAGCCGGAAGCCGTTTTCCGGTTTCTCCAGCAGAAACTCCTGGTCACCAAAGAACAGTCCGCGGGCCGTGGCCGTCCGGTAGACACCGTCCCGTTTGTCGACTTCGAACAATCGCCCCGAGCGATTGAAACCCGATGAGGGATCGTCCGCCTGCGACGGATCGGCAACATCCAGCCCCCACAACACCAGTTCCAATGCCACGAATGGCACGATCGCCATCCCCATCGCCAGCAAACGAAAAATTCGGCGACGGCGTTGTGATCGACCGGTCATCTGCGTAGACGAGACTTCCATCAAGAATTCTTCGGGCGACACCGTCAGAGCGGCTAACGACGTGGGATTGTCAATTGGCCGGGGGTTGGGCTATACCGACGACCTGCGAACCAAGGAGTAGACTGCGGAGACTACCATGACCGACTCGAACGGTAAAGAACCTCAACAGGCTGTCATAACGAGGCCTGAATCACGAGTTGCCTGGTGGGGGCTGAGCGGAGTCGTCATTCTCCTGAGCCTCAACGCCTGGCTGACCAACGGTCATCTCGATCGCCAATCTCGAATTTCCCGGGAACACCTTTTNTGGGTGATCTGCCACGANGGCGGAACCCCCGAGAGTCGGCGGGACGCGTTTGTGACCCTGGTTGCCGAAGGCAACTCGGTCTGGACAGCCGCCAGGCTCGACAAACTGGACTTGGACGGCATCGACTTGTCCGGTGCTTTCCTGGCGGGGGCCATATTCGATGGAAGCCGCCTGGTCGATGCACAACTGATGCGGACCGACCTGCTCCAGGCCAGCCTCAAAACCGTCGATCTGCGCAAGGCCGCGCTGACTTCCGCACAAATGGAAGAGATCATCGCNTTGAAGGCCAAGCTCGACGAGGCGCATCTCTTTGAGGCCAACCTGAGATCCGCGTCGTTGGAACAAGTGCACGCGCACCAGGCCAACTTCGTCAAGGCTGACCTCTCCGACGCCTACCTTTACATGGCCGACTTCACCGGTTCGACATTCACCAGCGCGAACCTCAGTGATGCAAACCTCGAAGCCGCCATCTTTCGCGACACCGATCTCTCGCTGGCCGTGATGGACGGAGTTCGAATTGTCGACGCTGACTTCAGTGGAGCCAACTGGTGGCGTGCCCAGGGATTCACCCAGTCGCAACTCGACGAGTTGTCAGCCAAGTTCGCGCCCGACGAGGACGCGGCAGCCGAAACCCGTGACGATTACCAAAGGTGGCTCAACACCACNGCCCCCTAGGGCTGGCGTTCGCGTGCGGGACTGTCACCACCCTCTGCCGCCCGCCTCCGCCGGCGTTCTTCTCGCCGTTCCTGCCGCCGTTGGATGCCGGTGCCAATCGCCGAGCCCAGGAGTTTCAGGTACCCCTCCTCGACCCTCAACTGCAACCGCATTCCGTTCTCACTGGGCCGGATGTCAACCTGGAGACGGTCTTTGCCTCCCTCGAAGGCCGGCCTGGCCAACTTGGCGAAAGTCCCTTCTGAGTCCAATTTTTCGAGCCAATTGGACATGTTCAGTACGAACTGAAACGGCGCGCCCCTGACCTTCTTCCCAACCGTGGCCCGCGCCTCGGCCAGGTCGTCGATGGCCGTCTTGGTTGCGTCCAGTGAACTGCTGTCGCCCAGCGAGAACCAGACCACGTTGGGGCCGGTGCCAATGTACACCGACGGAGTCCCGCCGTAGATCCGCTGGTTGGCCGCACTGGTGGTCTCCGATCGACTGCCAATGCGATGGAACGACACCCCCTTGTGCGCATCAATGTCGATCTCCATCTCGCCCACATCGGGATTCATCTTGAGTTGCGACAGGATCGAGCGAACGGCCGTGGACAGCTTCTGACCATCCTCGACCTTCACGCCGCCGAAGAGAGCCATCCGTTCCGGAGGCATCACCTTGTACTGGAAAAACGCATCGGCGTGTCCCGTCTCAGCGGTCTTGGTCAGGGCGGAGAAGAGACTGCGAACGGCCGGCTCCACTGGCTCCAACTGCGAAGCGACCTGTGGTTCGAGAACCCGAAGGAACTCCGTCATGTTCCCCTGTTCGCGGTCGTCCATCTTCCACGACAGCGAGAAACTCAACGGGGCCTTCTCGTCCAACAGTGGGGAGAAATAACTGGGGCGAGAGTCGATCTTCGCCAACGCCTTGGCCCAGTTTCCGCTTGGCTTGGCTTCAAACTGGACCTCCAGGACCGCGTCCTTGTCTTCCTCCGACGCGTTGATCCCAAGGGTCACCCGGTTCCCCTCGGCCAGCAACAACTCGATGAACTCAAGCGCGTTGGATTCATTGGCTCGACGAAGCTGGTAGGGACCATCGGGTTCATCATCTCGCTGCTGCATGTTGGCGTTGAACTGGGCTCTCAGAACACCCANCAACGTGGTTTTGACGGCATCAGGTACCGTGTCCAGCCGTAATGTCACGGCGAGGTCATGGCGGGCCGAAAGCCCACTGGTGAGCTTGACTGGGTCAAGAAACTTCTGATCCAGATTCTCGGCACTCTGGTTGATGAACGCGTAGCCTCCGCGCAACACGACTTGCTGTGTTCCACGACGTCCACCGACCAACTCATACCGGTCCGGTTCACCGTCAACCGGCTTCAACTGCGTGTTGCCACCGCCGATCAGTTGAGCCACCTTGTCGATGTCGTCAACCGGCACATACGTGACCGGAATCGGAGTTGGCGGAAAACCGGGCGCCAGGAAGATCATCATGCCCAGGGGCTTATCGCGATTGACCCCCTCGAGGTTGTTGGCGGCAGCCAGGCCGTTCTCGATCGACTCGTTGAGCTGGGACTGCCCGGCTGTTTCGAAGAGATACCTGACATCCCCCAGCAAACGATCCACGCTGGCGGCATTGATGATGACCAGCGGAACCGCGGCAGCCTTCTCGACAGTGGCGTCCGAATCGTCAGCCCCATCGTCCTGCGCTCGAAGTCCCAATGGGTTCCCAAACGTGACCAATCCCGCGATCACCAGAACCAACATCCGTCGCCACAACCGTGAATCAAGAAGTCTCATGATCCCTCTCACATTTCTTGGCCTGTGCAACACAGGCTGTCTTTCCCAACCGCTCAACTCAAAGGAACGGCGACAGAATTCCGCGATCATCCTGGTCGCGCCACCCAACCGGGAGCCAACCTCCGGACTCGCAGGCTGGGTGGATCCTGNATTTCAACAACACCAATTTCAATCAACANCAGAANCGAACCNGCACTCCTAAGCTTCGCGTTTCTTGGCACCACTGGGACGCTGGGGACGGCCGCGTTGGCCTTTTTGTCCCTGGCCACCACGAGTGCCACCACGAGTGCCGCCACGGCTCCCACCACGGCTCCCACCACGGCTTGACCGACGGGCGAGTTCGAACTTCGGCCCCTTGAGAGCTTCAAACTTCGTCTTCTGCTGAGCGGTCAACACACCGGCGATCGCCTTGTCAGTCTCAGCTCGAATCGCTTCACCCTTGGTCCGCATTTCGGAAAATCGCTTCTGGATTTCCTCGCGGGATGGACGTTTTCGTTCCGTACTTTTCGGCTGTCCCTTTTGGCCAGCTCTGGACCGTCCACCAAACCCCAGGCCGGCGAAGAGTTCTCGCTGCTTCTTCTGGCCCGCTTCCATGGCCATCTTGATCTTGGTGACCTGGGCGGCCGAGAGGCCAATAGCCTTGGCGGTGTCAGCTTCAGTCAGGGCGCGGTTGCCCTTTTGCTGAAGCACGATCTGCTTGAGCCGCTTGCTCTGCGCTTCATCGAGGATCAGCCCGTAGAGATCAGCCTCGGCTTCCTTGGATTTCTTCTCACTCGTCTTACGCAACTCGGTCATCTTCTTCTCGCGTTCTTCGCGAGACAGGTCACGGAAGTTGCCACCCAGCAGGGCACGGAAATCGGGACGAGCAGATTGCTGCAGTTCGCGAATAATCCCCTGCTGTTCCTCGGAGATCTTCAACTCCTTGCGAACTTCCTCGCGGCCGATCAACTGCAGTGCGCCTGGANCTCCCTGGCCCCTGCCACCAAAGCCACCAAAGCCACCACCACTCCGCTGNCGTTGCTGNCCACGACGCTGGTTATTGGGTTGCTGTTTTTTCTGCTGGGCTTCCACCACGGACGTCGNCAACAGCGAAACCGCCACCAGGGCGGTCACACCACGCAGCCAAGAAATAGAGCGTAACATGTCAATGGACTCCTGGTCGCAAGTACTCCAAACCGAGAAACGCCTGCAGTCACTCGAAGAAAAGCGACGGGCGTAACAATCTCCAGTTTTATTTCTACCAATCGAAAAAGCTGAGAACAAGAAGAGATGGACCTCACGGAGTGGGGGCTCCGCAAGGCCATCTCAAATGGGGNGCCGCCCGGACGGACGGCACCCCAAGANCGGTAAACCCCCGGTTGAGGCCAAGGTTCCGAAAAAAACAGCTNGAAACTTGAGTTTTTCTACACCGGGGGACCGAAGTCTGCGGAAAGGGCACCCGACCATCCACTGTTCTTCCGCTTTTGCAGACAATCGAATCACCTCGGATAATCTGGATAACCGATANATTTTAACGTCGGTTGACGGGTCGCCTGCTCTGGATTTTCGTGTGTGGCNGGGCGACAGCCTTTCCGACGCCAATGAAAAACGAGCCCGGAGAAGAGGCTGTTTAGCATGGGAATTCCGTCGCGACGATGTNGTTTNCAGACCCTCGCCATTCTCGTATCCCTGTCGGTGCTGATCGACANCGGGGCCCGAGGTGGCGAATTGACCGAATCACTTTTCGCGGCGGTCCGGTCCGGAGACCCTTCCCAGGATTATGTGGTTCGTNCCGGCCTGGGCCACAGCATCGGTGACGGTGTGGGTTACGACCACGGGTTTTCGTCCTTCAGCAACCTGATCCCACTGATCGANGAACCCGACAAGCGACTACTGTTTGCCGACGTGAACCTGCTGGTGACCAACCAGGCAACCATCGGCGCCAACATCGGCGTGGGGCAACGGGTCTACGACGAGGACACCAATCGCACCTGGGGGCTTTTCGCCTGGTACGACTTCCGCGAGACCGACGAAAACCGGTTCCACCAGATGACGATNGGCCTGGAGACACTCGGCGAGTATCTCGACGTTCGCTCCAACATCTACATTCCCGACATGGCCGACGATCGTCTGCCCAACCCGGCCGGCAACTACTTCAGCGGCAATCAATTGGTCATTGCTGACGAAGCCGCGATGACCGGCTGGGACATGGAAGCCGGCACGTCGCTGATCACCGTCGGTGACATGGTCGTTCGCGGTTACGGTGGCGGTTATTTCCTCCGTGCCACGGGCAGCCCCGACACCTGGGGCTGGCGACACCGGACCGAACTGGAACTGACCGACCACATGTTCGTCAATCTCGGAATCCAGGAAGACGATCTGTTTGGCCGGACGATGACCGTTGGCATCACCCTCCACTCGTTGCAGGCCGTCCGGTCACCAAAACCGGCACCCAGTTGGCCTCCATTCAACGCCATGCAACGTCCGAGAGGATCCGAGATGGACCGAGCCAAAGTCGCCAGCCGTCTGGCGGAGCCGACTCGTCGATTTCGCAATATCATGATCCACCGNCAGGAGCGGGTGGCCACAGACCCAACCACCGGAGCCGCACTGTCGTTCCTGCACGTCGTCCCCGGAGGAACCGGCGATGGATCCTTCGAAACCCCATTCGGCAGCTTTGCCACCGCGATGGCAGATCCCGCTGCTGCGGGCAGCCGGATCTACACGCCCCAGGGAGGCACCTTCACCGAGGACTTCACACTGGCCAGTGGCACNGAANTGCTTTCCAGCANCAGGCAACAACGCGTGACCACACAGGGTGGCCAACGCCGCCTGCCCGGGTCGGGATCCACCGCCGCCACGATCATCAATGGCACCATCACACTGGCTGACGAAACCCGCGTTGCCGACTTCACGATCAACGGGCAGATTGTCGGAGACGCGGTGGAAACCGTCACCCTCCATCGCAACGTGATCAACGCCTCGGCTGGACTGGCGGGAGTGTCCCTGACCAACATCAACAACACGGGAGACGTGATCGTTCTCTCGCACAACACCATCTCCGGTGGCGACACGGGAATCGAGGCGACCGGAGCGGCTGTTGACCTGGACCTGCTGAACAACACGGTCCTGGACGCCGCCATCCAGGCCATCGNGGTGGAAGCCACCGGCGGCACAACGTCCACGTGGATCGTTTCAGACAACGCTCTTTCCGGCTCAGGAACCNGCGACGTGGCCGAGGCGATCTTCACCAACTCCGGCACCGGAACAGTCAACCTGACGTTGACCGGCAACTCCAGCGCCAACACGCCACCCAGCGGCGAATTCAATTTCGACCTGCTCAACACCGGGGGCGGTGGATTCACGGTCGATTCGTCCGCGTTGAACTCCGGGGAAGTCGGCAGTTCCGACGGTTCGGTGGTGATCCCCTAGCGGTGACCCCGGTGGGTCACTGTCATCTCCTGCCCTGTCGTCAACCGGCGTCTTCCGGCGGCGCGATCGTTGGCGTGATCACCCGGCAGCCCAGCGGCGCCAGAACCTGTTCCAGGCGTTCGCACATCGCCTCGTCATGGCAATGTCCGACAATGGCTCCGCCGGACCCTGCGAATTTTGCGCTGGCACCAACCGAGCGAGCCGCCTCGACCATGGCCACATGTTCGGCCGGCAATCGGCAAATCGACGCCCGGGTGTCGTAATTCGCATCCATCATTTGGTGCAACCGCTGGGTGTCACCGTCGGCCAATGCCTGGATTCCCTCGCTGGTCAGTTCCGCAAATCGTTCCATTGCCTCGATCACCTGGGACTCGCCCTGGTCAAATCGTTCGCGCAGCCGGTTGTGGAACACCTCGGTCGGTTCACCGGCGTCTCTCGAATAGGCCACGTAGAGCCTGGGCAACAGCAACGGATCGAGTCGCCGATAATCCCCGCACTCGAAACCCTCGCACGACTCGGTGGCGTCGTTGCCGAAGTCCATCGCCACCAGCCCGCCATACACCTGTATCACCCGATCCTGCAGTCCGGCGGTGATCCCCAGTTCTCCCGTCTCAACTTTCAAGACCAACGATGGTTGCACACGGCGGGGAATCTGCACCTCGTAAAACTCCATCAGTGCACGCAACGTCGCCACGATGATGGCGCTGGAGCCAGCCAGCCCGACTGCTCGAGGAATATTGGAGGTGTAACGGACTGCAAAGTTGCGGTCGTGCAGAACAATGTTCTGTCGTTGGCAGTACTCGACGAACGTCTTGATCGTCGCCTTGACCAGCCTCACGCCACCGTAGTAGCCGTGCAACCGGACATCTTCGGCCAGGTCAGCCACCGAATCAAATCGGCTCTGGTCTTCCTGGCTCAACAGGATCTCGACCCGGTCCCACTCGTAAAGGATCGTCTCGGCCCAGAAGTCCTCCAGCGCCACCGAGACCGTCCGGCCGTTGTACCCGTCGGAGGGATTTCCCAGCAGTCCGGCCCGCGCCGTGGCTCGTTGACGGATCAACTGCATCAGGAGGTGCCACCGTCGAGCAGGTCACGAAGATGCTCACGGAGTCCCCGTCCATAGCGTGGATCAGCCAGTGCAAACTCGGTGAACGCCCGGAAATAACTGCCAAAGTTGCCGATATCAAAGCGTCGTTCATCGGGTTGCAATCGGATCCCGATCCCCCGTCCACCGTCGGCCAGGACACTGCGAATCGCGTCGGTCAACTGAATCTCGCCCCCCTTGCCAGGCTCGGTTTTCTCCAACGCGTCGAAGATTCGCGGGGACAGCACGTAACGAGCGGCGACTGCCAGTCGGCTGGGAGCCTCATCGACCGAGGGCTTCTCGACCAGGTCGGCCAGTTCAAAGATATCGCCCGCCTGACCATCACCACCGGGACTCGCAATTCCATACCGAACCACGTCCTGGCTGGGCACCTCCTCGAAGGCCACGACCACATCGGCACTCTCGGCTTCAAATCGCTCGACCATGCGGGCCACGATATCCGACTGCGCATTGACGCCAATGATCGAATCACCCAGAGCAACCACGAACGGCTGATCGTCGACCAGGGGCCGGGCGCACAACACCGCGTGGCCCAGGCCCAACTGTCGTCGCTGCCGTGTGTAGAAGTACTCCAGGCTCTGACGTTCAAAGTCGAGTTCCTCGAGCAGTTCCTCGCGACCGGTTTCTCGCAAAAACGTGATCAGTTCCCAGTTCGTGTCAAAGTGGTTCTCGATCGATGCCTTGCCGGGACCGGTGATGAACATCAGCCGGTGGATTCCCGAATTGGCCAGCTCCTCCACGACATATTGCACGACCGGCTTGCGGCCCACCGGCAACATCTCCTTGGGCTGACTCTTGGTCGAGGGCAACAGTCGGGTCCCCTGCCCCGCGACAGGAACAACGGCCAGATCGATCGCCATGCTGGATTTCCGAAAGAAACTCTGAGAGGAAGTCAGGATGATCAGTTGGAATTTGCCGTCGAGGCAGCCGCCGGTTGGCGATTGGCCTGGATGACAAAACGCGTCTGTCCATTGCTCGCCTGGCTCTCGATCACTCGCCACTGGCTTGCAATTTCTGTGATACGAACAGGTGGCAAGGCCAGTTCGGTGAGCCACTTGAACCAGTCCACGCGGCCCACGACGGCGGCGTCCAGTCGCGCATTGGCCAGGTCGGCTCCACTGAGATCCGCCCCGGTGAGAGTCGCACCGGTCAGGTCGGCCTCGCGGAGGATGCTGCCATTGAGCTGGGCCCGGGTCAGGTCGCTGTCCTTGAGTTGTGCCCCGGTAAAATCGGCTTGGCGCAACTGGGCACCGCGAAGACTCGCCCCGTTGAGAATCGCCCGAGTGAACCGGTTTCCCTCGAGCAGGGCGGCAGTGAGGTCCGCGCCAGCCAATCGGGCCCCGGTGAAATCGGCCAACCGCAAGTCGGGGCCACCGCTCATCGCCGCGGTCATGTCGGTCCCCCGGTAACGGCCCCCGGATGCGAGCGTCATTCCCAGTCGCACTCCGGTCAGATCAGCCGACCGAAAAGAGGCCATGTACAGGTAGGCCTCGTTGAAATTGGCACCTCTCAGGTCCGCCCCACTGAAGTCCACCTCGTGGCCATCGATCCGAGACAAGTTGGCCTCGCGCAGATCAACATTTCGAGCCGTGGCACCGGGGAGACGAGCCTGGGAGAGATTCGCCGCACGCAGGTTGCCACCATCGAGGACAACATTGCTGAGATCGGCTCGAGAGAAGTTCGCACCGGCCAATACCGTCCCGGAGAAATCGACCCGCACCAGGGCCGCCTCGGGAAGCTGCAATCCAGCCAGGTCCTTCTCTCGCAAACGCAATCCGGCCAGAGATTTCGAACCACGCCGATTGAAGTCCTCGAGAATCTCGCGGACGGCACCACCGCCGCCGGGACGGCCACTGGCATCAACCAGCACCAACCACTTCAAGTGGTCGCGGGCCCGGTTCCTCTCGGGGGCTTCGATGACGTAGACCAACGGCGTGGTGGCCACGACCAGCGCCAACACGCCGAACACGACCTTGAGAGTGGCCGAGCCACTCACAAAACAGACGATCCGCTGCATGGCATATTCGATCCAGACAAACGGAACCCACCAGGCCGGTCCGGGCTCGGGACGAATCGGCAGTCGGGGTTCAGGCACGAGTGGCCTCCGATTGGCGGACAATGGAACGATCGCGGGAAAGAAATACTGCTCCCGCCATCATCTCCGGCCCGGCCAGTGGGTTCAATGGGTCAGTCGGCGTGTCGGCTGTCACCGAGCATGGGTTGTCACCGATCGCGACGGTGACTCATATTATGAGGATCGTCCGGATCAATGACGCTTCTACGGCCCCGTGGTCCGGTCCGCCATCAAGTGATTGCAACTGCTGGAGACCGTGCAGATGGAGAAGCGAAACTGGACAAAACGGGTTGTCCCATCGGCGGTCCTGGCCATCCTGGCCCCCCTGGCTGTCTCCGGAGCGAATGCGGCCGACACGGTCCGGAAAATCGATTTCAACCGGGACATCCGTCCGATCCTCTCGGCACACTGCTTCCAGTGCCATGGACCTGACGCGGGCAAACGAAAAGCCGAGTTGCGGCTCGACACCCGACTGGGGGCACTGGCACCTCGCGACGGCCACAAGACAATCTCGGCAGGACAGCCCGACAAGAGCGAGTTGTTTCTCCGGATCACCTCCGCATCGGCCGACGAAAAGATGCCGCCGGCCGCCGCCAAGCGACCACTGTCCCAGGCACAGATCGAACTGGTCCGCCAGTGGATCATCCAGGGAGCCAACTGGCAGGAACACTGGGCCTGGATCACGCCGTCACGGCCCGCACTCCCCTCCCCACCAGATTACCTCGATTTCGTCCGCACCCCGATCGACCGTTTCCTGCTGTCGCGGCACTACGCCGAGGGCCTGATCCCGTCGTCCCCGGCTGACCGGGTGACCTTGGTCCGCCGCGTCTACCTGGACCTGCTGGGGCTCCCCCCCACACCGACACAAGTGGACGCCTTCGTCAATGACGCCCGGCCCGGAGCCTGGAAACGGCTTGTTGATGAGTTGCTGACCTCACCACACTACGGTGAACGCATGGCGATCTACTGGCTGGATGTGGTCCGGTACGCAGACAGCAATGGGTACCACTCCGACGAGGCCCGCCAGATCGCGCCGTACCGCGACTACGTCATCGAGTCGTTCAATCGCAACCTGAGGTTCGATCGCTTCGTCACCGAACAACTCGCCGGCGACCTCCTGCCCCAGGCCGGCCCGGTGCAGAAAGTCGCCTCGGGTTTCAACATGCTGCTGCAAACGACCAGCGAGGGCGGCGCCCAGGCCAAGGAATACCTCGCGAAATACTCGGCCGACCGCGTCCGCAACACCAGTTCCATCTTCCTGGGAGTCACGCTTGGATGTGCACAGTGCCACGACCACAAGTACGACCCGTTCACCATGCGGGACTTTTACCGCTTCGGGTCATTCTTCGCTGACATCAAGGAACGGGGCGTCGGCAACCCAACGGCCTACCCCGTCCGCGTCGGCGCCATCGACACGTCCCTCAAGGAAGTGGAAACGCGGATCGCCAAGCTGAACAAACGCCTGGCCGAGACGACTCCCGAGTTGACACGTGCACAGCGCAAGTGGGAGACGGAGGTCGCCGCCGAGGCCACTCGCAGCGTTTCGCTCTCACCGTGGTCCACGATCGGCCCCTTTCCGGCCGCGAGTTTCGACGAGGCCCACTCCAAGGCCTTCGCACCTGAACAGGAAGTCGACCTGTCAAAGACCCACGACGGCCTGAAATGGGTTGTCGCCAAGCAGTTCGTCGATGGCAAACCCCACTCGCTTCCGGGGCAGAACTGTGCCACCTACCTGTACCGAACCATCTCGACCCCGGTGGCTCGTAAGCTGGTCGTTTCGCTGGGCAGCGACGACAGCATCAAGCTGTGGGTCAACGGGAAACCGTCCTTCGAGAACAAAGTGACACGTGGTGTCGCACCAGATCAGGACAAGGCAACCCTGGATCTCGTGGCCGGGGAAAACCGGCTGTTGATGAAGGTGGCCAATGGTGGCGGAGGATACGGTTTCTTTTTCCGTGCCGTGCAGAGTTCATTACCCGCTCCCGTGCTGGCGGCCCTGAAGGTACCGACGGCCAAGCGGAACGCAAAACACAAGCAAGCGCTCGCCACGCACTTCCGCACAATTGCCCCGACCCTGAAGCCCCTCCGGGACCAGTTGGCGGCGGCCACGAAACGGAAATCAGACCTCGAGAAACAACTGCCCAGGACGCTGATGACCGTGTCGGTCAAACCACGGCCAATCCGGATTCTGCCCAGGGGCAACTGGATGGACGACAGCGGACCGGTCGTCGCACCGGGCGTCCCCGGCTTCCTGCCTCCCCTGGAAACTGGCGAACGGCGGGCCAACCGACTCGACCTGGCCCGCTGGATCGTCCGCAAGGACAATCCCCTGACGGCGCGTGCCTTCGTCAACCGGCTGTGGAAACTCTACTTCGGGCAGGGACTGACCGCCCCGCTGGATGACCTGGGAGCCCAGGGCAGCCGACCGGTTCACTCCGAACTGCTGGACTGGTTGGCTGTCGAGTTCATCGAGAGTGGCTGGAACATCAAGCACATGGTGCGGTTGATCATCAACTCGGGTGCCTATCGCCAGAAATCCCTGGTCAGCCCGGCCCTGGAGAAACGCGACCCCTACAACCAGTTGCTGGCTCGCCAGTCGCGTTTTCGCCTCGATGCCGAGATCGTTCGCGACAACGCGTTGTCGGTCAGTGGTTTGCTGGTGACGCAGATCGGAGGCCCCAGCGTCAAGCCTTACCAGCCGGCCGGCTACTGGCGTCACATGAATTTCCCCGTCCGGACGTGGAAATCCTCGGCCGGCAAGTCGGTCTACCGTCGTGGGCTTTACACCTGGTGGCAGCGAATGTTCCTGCACCCCAGTTTGCTGGCCTTTGACGCGCCCAGTCGCGAAGAATGCACCGTGGAACGACCACGATCCAACACGCCGCAACAGGCCCTGGTGTTGCTCAATGACCCGACATACGTCGAGGCCGCCGCGGCACTCTCAGAACGGATCATCGGCTCCAAATCCGAGGGTTTCACCGGGAAACTCGGCTGGGCCTTCCGCCGGGTGCTCTCCAGGCACCCGCGGCCCGAGGAGATCCAGGTCCTGCAATCGGTCTTCGACCGGCACCTGGCTGACTACAAGGCGCATCCGGAGGTGGCCCGCAAGGCGCTCACCGCCGGGCGACTCAGCCCCCCGAAGGAGGCCACCAACGATGCCGTGGCTCAACGGGCTGCCTGGATGTCACTGGCCCGCATCCTGCTGAACCTGCACGAGACGATCAGCCGCTCCTGAGACCAACGCACTCATCCAGTTCCCACCATCACGGTGACACCACGCTCATGACCAACTCCACCAATCCGCATTCAACACCCGCCGCCCACATGCTGGCCGATGATTCTCTGCCCCTGGCCCGTCGCTGCTTCCTGGGCCGGTCGGCACAGGGCATCGGAACCATGGCCTTGGCCGCGATGCTCGGCGAACAACTCAACGCACCGGCTGCCGCGGCCGCCCCGACGGTACGGATCCCCAGGTGGACCGGAGCCCTGAAAACCCTGCATTTCCCAGCAAAAACCAAGCGAGTGATCTTCCTGTGCATGGCCGGAGGAGCCAGCCACCTGGAGACGTGGGACCACAAGCCCAAGCTGGCCGAGATGAACGGCAAGCCGATGCCCGAGTCCTACACCAAGGGCCAGCCGATTGCCCAGTTGCAAGGCAAAAAACTGACCTGCCTCGCGCCACAGCACGAGTTCAAGCAGTACGGCAAGAGCGGACAGACCTTCTCAAGCATTTTTCCCCACCTGGGCAGCGTGGCCGACGAGATGTGCATCATCCGGTCGATGAAGACCGATGCCATCAATCACGACCCCGCCCACACCTTCATGAACACCGGCACCACGATCAGCGGTCGCCCGTCGATGGGGGCCTGGCTGACCTACGGCCTGGGTGCCGAAACCGACAACCTGCCCGGCTTCGTGGTCCTGACGTCAGTCGGTGGTGGTCAGAACCAGCCGATCGCCTCGCGGCAGTGGCACAGCGGGTTCCTGCCCAGCCGCTTCCAGGGCGTGCACTTCCATTCCAAGGGCGACCCGGTGCTGTATGTCAAGAACCCGGCCGGGGTCACCCGTGATCGACAACGCGACGTGATCACCGCCATCCAAAAGCTCAACCAACTCCGCAACGAACTGGTCGAGGACCGGGAGATCTCCACGCGGATCAGCCAGTACGAGATGGCATTCCGGATGCAGGCGAGCGTCCCCAAGCTGATCGACATCTCCGACGAACCCAAGCACGTGCTGGATCTCTACGGCACCAAGGGGGCCGACGGATCATTTGCCGCCAACTGCCTGCTGGCCCGACGACTGGCCGAACGCGGCGTCCGTTTCGTGCAGTTGTACCACCGCGGCTGGGACCACCACGGCAACATCAAGGCTGCCTCGGCCAAAACCGCCAAGCTGGTCGACCAGCCGGCAGCCGCCCTGTTGAAGGATCTCAAGCAGAGGGACATGCTCAAGGACACCCTGGTGGTGTGGGCTGGAGAATTCGGCCGCACGCCGATGGCCCAGGGCAGCGGACGGGACCACCACATCAAGGGGTTCTCGATCTGGATGGCCGGCGGCGGCATCAAGGGAGGCACCTCGCATGGCAACACCGACGAACTGGGCTACAACGCCGCAGAAAACGTGGTCACCGTCCACGACCTGCACGCCACGATGCTCAGGCTGCTGGGTATCGACCACGAACAACTGACCTTCCCATTCCAAGGCCGGGACTTCCGCCTGACCGATGTGGCCGGTAATGTCATCGAGCCGATCCTCTCCTGAATGACAGGCTTCAAGACACTCATTCGCCGACACTCATTCGCTGACACCAATTCACTCCCAAGGACTCTCATCATGATCAAACGCATCCTCCCCCTCGCTCTCCTGGCCACCCTCATGGTTGGGATCGGCCTCCAGGCCACGCAGGGCACCGCCGCCGAGAAGAAGAAGGGATTCGTCGCGCTGAAAAGCCTGAAGAAGGACTTCTTCGTCGCCGTTGGCGACGCCAAGAGTTGGAAGGTCAATGGCGACGTGATCGAATGCAACGGCACGCCCAACGGGTACATCTGTACCAAGAAGAGCTACACCAACTACGAGTTGTCCTTCGAATTCCGCTATCCCAAACAAAAGGGCAACAGCGGAGTCCTCAACTACATCGCCGGCAAGCACAAGGTCTGGCCGGCATGTGTCGAGGTCCAGGGACATTACGACAACCTGGCGATGATCTTCGCCATGGGTGGCGCCAAGGGGCCACGAAACAACGGCGACAAGAAGGCCCGGGAAAAGGCTCGCAAGCCCCACACCGAGTGGAATCAATTGCACATCGTCTCCAGGGACGGCGTGCTGACTGCCAAGCTCAACGGTGTGCTGATCGGCAAGGCCGGCCCCTACGTCGTCCGCAAGGGACCATTCGGACTCCAGTCCGAGGGCGCCCCGATCCACTTCCGCAAGATCATGATCAAGGAACTCTAGGTTCTCGCCCCGACCACCAGGGGTCGGATCCGCTGACGGCGGACCCGGCCCCTTTTTTGTAGCCCCAACGACTGCAGGCACCATGCTCATCGGATACGTCAGCGACGAAAATCACTCGGCCCTCTGTGGAGCCGTCCTGGAATTCCGCCAGGGCGGTCGCAGTTGGACACTGACCTCCAGCCCGGCCGGCGCCCTCTACGGTGACCTGGACGAGGGCGACTACGAGGTGGTCGCCTGCTGCCCCGGGTTCGGTTCCAAGCGAACACGCGCCACGATCACCGCCGACCATCCCCACCTGTTCCGCCTGCTCTCAGACGGCTTTCTCGGGTACATGTGGCCCAACTGGTGCCGATCGGGCGAGATGTCCGAGTACCGGGTCCATTCGGTCGATCAGTTCCGGCTCGACCTGTTCCGCTACGGATGGACCAAGGAGTTCATCACCAGCTACGGCTGGTGTGACGAGCACGGTCACCGGGCGATGATGCAGATCACTCCCGACGGCGATTACACCGGGACCGGCGTGGCCTGGAACCAGACCGGGTACTCGCTCGAATTCCAGAAACACGGCCTGGTGGCGCCCGACCGGGGTGGCCTGTATTACCTGCACGCCACCACGCTGGACGGTCGCTTCACCAACTTTCCCTGGATCGTTTCACCGACGGCTCCCACCGCCGACATCTGTGTGCTGGCCTCGACGATCACCTGGAACGCGTACAACAAGTTCGGCGGCCGCAGCAACTATTTCAGCCAGGACGGGCTGACCGCCCAACCGGTGGTCAATGCCCGGCAGGACCTCGGGCGTTACCTCCGCCCCGACACGTGGCCGTACGAGGAAACCGCTGCCCCGCTGTCCTTCGACCGCCCCTCGGTCAACGCCGTGATTCCCGAACACGACGAGATCACCTCACCGATCCGTGGTCGCACCCCTTCGGCATTGGCCCCCGGCGAATGGCGACTGCTGGGCTGGCTCGAACGAGAGAACTTCGCCTACGACCTCTACAGCGAAACCGAACTTCACTTCGACCGGGTGCCGCTGGAATCCTATCGCGTGCTGGTACTCAACACGCATCCGGAATACTGGTCGCCGCAGATGTACCAGCGGGTCAAGAACTGGGTGCACCACGACGGAGGTCGGCTGATGTACCTGGCCGGATGTGGCTTGTACGCGGAGGTCGAATTCCCCGATGAGCAAACGATGCTGTGCCGGCGGGAGGGAGAGTTCGCCTTGAGAGGTGAATCCGAAGCCAACCTGCTGGGCCTGGCCTACACGCACTCCGGTTTCCAGTCCGGGGCCCCCTACCGGGTGCTCGAGGCAGACGCCCCGGTCTTCGCCGGCACGGGACTGGGGCCCGGCGACCTGTTCGGACACCGCAGCCTACACGAACGCTGTCCCGGTGGAGCATCGGGGCACGAACTCGACAAGATCTGTCCCGACTCACCGGCCAACCTCCAGCACCTGGCCAAGGGCATCAACCCCGACGATTCGGGGGCCGACCTGGTGAGCTACGACACCGAATCCGGCGGCCGGGTCTTCTCGGTCGGTTCGCTCTGCTGGACACTCTCCATCACTATCGATGACGGTGTCAGCGCCATCACCGCCAACGCCTTGCGAGGGATGCTCGAATGAGCCAACCAACGACCTCAGCAGATGGGACCAGTTCTCTGGATGCGTCCGAGACATGTCGCGTCCCACTCGGGTTGAGGATCGTGGTCCTGGTCCTGGTCGCTCTAGCCTCCAGCAGCGCCTACCTGACCCGGCACTGCCTGGCTGTTGCCAGCACGACCATCCAGTCCGAACTCAACCTCAACAGCGAGGACATGGGGTGGGTGTTCAGCGTGTTCGCACTGGGGTACCTCGTCTTCCAGATACCCGGAGGAGTGATCGGATTGCGGATCGGCACCCGCAATGCCCTGCCACTGTTCAGCGTGTTGTGGTCGGCGATGACAGTCTGGACCTCGTTCGTATTTTCACTGGTCCCACTCCTGATCAGTCGTTTCGCTTTCGGGCTGTCGCAGGCCGGACTGGTTCCCAACACGGCCCAGGTGATCAAGGACTGGTTCCCATCGCGGCTTCACGGATCGGTCTCCGCCATGATCGGAGTAGCCATGTCTGTCGGCGGCATGGCCACATTCTGGATCACCGGGGAGTTGATGGAGAAAATGCACTGGAGAAGCGTGTTCCAGGCCTACTCGCTGGTGGGAGTCGCCTGGGCCATCCTCTTCTGGTTGGTCTTTCGCACCCGTCCCGAACAACACCCGCGCGTGGCCGTCACGAACACGCCCGAGGAACTTGCCGTGAATTCGGCCAC
The DNA here is from genome assembly GCA_002724415.1 of Planctomycetaceae bacterium. Lineage (GTDB taxonomy): Bacteria > Planctomycetota > Planctomycetia > Planctomycetales > Planctomycetaceae > UBA8437. Next base: position 25,846 of record PBOU01000128.1, on the reverse strand, counting down.
CACGGATCCTCCCGCCGATTCGCCACCGATCTGGAAATTCCTCACTCACTCGGCGATCCTGTGGATGTGCATCCAGGCGCCATTCCGAGCGGCCGGATACAACCTCTTTGTGACCTACTTCCCCGAGTTCCTGGAACGGGGACACGGCCTGAGTGTCAAAGAATCCGCATTCTATTCCGCATGGCCACTGGGCGGAGTGATCATCGGGGGACTGATCGGCGGTGCGCTGATCGACGTGATCCAGAAAACGACTGGCAATCGCACCCTGAGTCGCAGCGGCCTGGCCTGCGTATCACTGGTCCTGACCACCGTACTGACCGTCTGCTCGGCGTTTGCATCCGACCACTTGACGGTGGTCGTACTGATCACGCTGGGATCAACCTTCTCGGGAATTGCCAGCCCGGCAGTCTGGGCCGGCTTGATTGACCTCGGTGGCAAGAGCGCGGCGATTGTCTCGGGCACTTCCAACATGATCGGATGCTTCGCCGGCGTCGCGTTCACCCCGGTGGTCGGCATGCTCGTCGACAACATCAAGGGCGACGGCACCATGTGGGATGGTCGGTGGGATGTCCTCATCCTGCTCCACGCTGGTTTTTATGCTGTCGCGGCGATCTCTTTTTCGTTCGTCAGGATTGGCGACACCCCCGTCACCGAATTGTCTCCAGCGCCGGAACCAGGCGAGGACGTCCCCCAATGAAAATCACGCGAGTCACAGCCACCCCGATTCATGTGCCGCTGGTCCCGGAACTGACCACCAAGACGGCCCACGGTGAACACATCACCTCGCCGTACGTGATCGTGGAGGTCGAGACCGACACGGGATTGGTCGGATTGGGCGAAGCCACCGTGGCTCCTCGCTGGAGCGGAGAAACCCGCACCGGCTGCCTGGCGGCGATCGACGAGTTGATCGCCCCGTCAATCCTCGGCATGGACCCGCGACAAATCGAGTCGGTGTGGCAAACAATCGATGGGGTGATCCGCTTCAACCCCTTCACCAAGGCGGCCGTCGAGATGGCCATCTGGGACCTCGCCGGCAAGGCCGAAAACGCCCCGGTCTACGACCTGCTGGGCGGCAAGGTTCGTGAATCCGCTCCGATCAAGATGGTCGTGGGAGCCTTTCCGGTCGAGAAGGCCGTCGGCCTGGCCGGCCGTTTCCTCGACTGGGGTGTCAACACGCTCAAGGTCAAGGTCGGCCTGGATGCCGACACCGACCTGGCCCGTTTCCGTGCGGTCCGGGAACTCGCGGGCCCCGACGTGCCGATCGGTTTCGACGCCAACTGCGGCTGGGACAGCGACACGGCGATCGAGATGATGGCTGCCCTGAACGAACACGACGTGCTGTTTGCCGAACAGCCGATCGCCGCGGGTGACCCGCAGGCACTCGCGGCCCTGCGGAAAAAATCCGACATCCCGATCATGGCCGACGAGAGTTGTTTCACCGTCGCCGATGCGGTGCAGTTGGTCCGCCACCAGGCGGCCGACATCCTGGCCGTTTACCCCGGCAAGCACGGGGGACTGACCGAGATGCGACGGATCTCGCAAGTCGCCCGCGAGGCGGGCATCGTCTGTGCGATGGGCAGCAACCTGGAACTGGGCATTGCCACCGCCGCGATGCTGCACCTGGCCATGGCCGACGAGACCATCGACAGCGAACGCTATCCAGCCGACCTGATCGGGCCGTTGTATCACCAGGCCGACCTGATCACCCAGCCACTGGCACTGGGTCCGGAAGTGGCCACCGCACCCGACGGCCCCGGCCTGGGTGTCGAACTGGATCGCGAGCAACTGGCACGATACCGCGAGGAGACGCCCCCGTCGATCGACGCGATGCCCGGCTAGGTCGCCCCGGAAGCTGTCTTGGCAATCCGCCGCCGCCGGGCCCGCATGTTGAGCATTTCCACCAGCAGTGAAAACGCCATTGCGAAGTAGATGTAGCCCTTCTTGATGTGCATGCCCATCGCCTCGGCGGTCAACATCACGCCGATCAGGATCAGGAAACTCAGCGCCAGCATCTTCACCGTCGGATTCGAGTCGATGAAACCACTGATGCGGTCCGCGAAGACCAGCATCACGCCAACCGCAATGATGATCGCTGCCACCATCACCCACAGGTCCTCGGCCATGCCAACCGCGGTGATCACCGAATCCAGCGAAAAGACGATATCCAGCAGAGCCACCTGGATCAGCACGCTGACAAAACTCACCGGTTTGCCAGTCTCCTCGGGCAGGTCTTCGCCTTCCAGCGCGTCGTGGACCTCGTGCACGCTCTTGCCAATCAGGAACATCCCCCCCAGGAAAAGGACCAGGTCCTGGACGGTGAAGACGTTGATTTTCTCCTGCAACAGTCCCTGGTCATCCAGCAGCCACTCTTCGGGAAACCCGACATCCTCGGTCAAGTTCAACAGGGCGTGGGTGAAGAAACTGTTGTTGGGATCGAGCATCCAGAACAACAGGCACAACAACATGATGCGGGTGACCAGTGCCGCAGCCAGCCCAAGCCGACGTCCGAGTGGTTGCTGTTCCTCGGGCAAACGTCCACAGAGAATCGCAATAAAAACGACATTGTCGATCCCCAACACGATCTCCATCGCGGTCAAGGTCAGCAACGCACTGATCGCCCCAAGTGGATCCATCGATCCCTCTCTCCCATTTGTCGATTCGGACCGCTTTGTTCCTCACTGATCGAACCGATACGATAGCCACATGCTGGCAAGCGGGGCCACCTCGAAACGACCAGCCACACACACAACCCGGTCATTGTCCTCCACCGATGCAGCAACCGCTCGCCTACCTCAACGGAGAACTGGTGCCCGCCGACCAGGCGGTTTTGCCGGTGTATGACGCCGGGATCGTCCAGGGGGCAACCGTCTCGGAGACCTTGCGAACCTTTCACCACGAACTGTTCCGACTCGAAGAGCATCTCGACCGTTTCACCAATTCCCTGGCAACCGTCGGTTTCGACATCGGGCTGGAAACCGAGGCGTTGGCTGGCATCTGCCGTGACCTTGTGGCCCACAACACCGTCTCGCTCGACACTGAAAACGATCTGGGGCTGGTCATTTTCGCCACCGCTGGCCCATACGCCACCTACTCGGGACAACCGGCCGACCGGTTCGATGTGGGACCGACCCTGTGCGCCCACTCCTTCCCGCTGCCCTTTCACCTGTGGCACACGATGCAGGCCGAGGGGCTGCACCTGGTCACTCCCTCGGTCCAGCAGTTGCCCGCCACGTGTGTCGACCCGTCGATCAAGCACCGCAGCCGTCTCCACTACTACCTGGCCGATCGTGAGGCGACCCAGACCGCGGCGGGGTCCCGGGCGGTCTTGCTGGACCAGCAGGGCCGGCTGACAGAAACCACCGCGGCCGGATTCCTGCTGGTCAGCGGCCAGCAGGTCATCGCTCCTGCAATCGACAGCGTCTTGCAGAGCATCAGCGTGGAGGTGATCGCGGAATTGTGCCAGGCATGCGACCTGTCACTGGTCCGGCGGGATCTGTGGCCCGACGATGTGCCGGGTGCCGACGAGGCCCTGGTGGCCAGCACTCCTTACTGCCTGGCCCCTGTCACACGATTCAACTCCAAGGCCATTGGGAATGGCAAACCCGGCCCCATCTATGATCAACTGGTGATGGCCTGGGACCGGCTGGTCGGCCTCGACATACGAAATCAAATTCGGCACGGTGCTGCCAACCACCAACAACCACAGATGAACAACGATCCAGGAAACCACTCATGACCACTCCCACCGAAATCATCTCAGATGCACAGACCAGCGAGGAGAAGTTCCTCCGGCAGATCATGGTGCGGTCCCAGATGAAGTCCTTCGCCGCGGACCCACTGATCATGGCCCGCGCCGACGGTGTCCACTACTGGGACATCAACGACAAGCAGTACCTGGACGGCCTCTCGGGCATTTACGTCGTCAGCGTCGGACACAACAACCGCCGGGTGATCGATTCGATCAAGCAACAGTTCGACACGCTGACATTCTCGCCGGTCATGCACGGCACCAACCCGCTCGCGGTCCAATTGGCCAACAAGCTGGTCGAGGTCGCCCCCGACGACATGGCCGCCACCAAGTTCTTCTCGGGTGGATCCGAGACCACCGAGGCGGCCATCAAGATGGCCCGGCAATATCACCGTCTCAAGGGCAATGCCTCGAAGTACAAGATCATCGGCCGGTACCACTCGTGGCACGGATCGACGATGGGCTCGTTGTCGGCTGGTGGCCTGAAGTCTCGCCGCGCGGTCAACGAACCGCTGGCCACCGGGTTCCTGCACGTCTTCCCCCCCACCTGCTACCGCTGTCCGTTCGACAAGCAGTACCCCGACTGTGGCCTGACCTGCGCGTCCCTGGTCAATGACGTCATCGATCTCGAGGACCCCGACACCGTGGCCGCGGTGATCGTCGAGCCAATCGGGCACACCGGCGGCATCATTGATCCGCCCGAGGAGTACCTGCCCTTGCTGAGGGAATACTGTGACCGTCACGACGTGCTGTTGATCTTTGACGAGATCATCACCGGTGTCGGACGCACCGGAGAGATGTTTGCAGCCCAGACATTCGGCGTCACTCCCGACCTGCTTTGCCTCGGCAAGGGACTCTCGGGGGGCTACGCTCCGATCGCCGCCCTGCTGTGCCGGAAGCACATCGCCGAGGCATTCTGGGGCGACCCCGAGTCGAACCCCGGATTTGTCGAGGGGCACACGTTTGAGGGCAATCCGATCTCCTCGGCCGCCGGACTCGCCACGCTCTCGGAAATCCTCGAACGCGACCTGTGTGCCAACGTTCGCACCCAGGGCGAACGGCTGCGAGCCGGTTTCGAATCGCTCAAGAAACACGGCATCATCGGCGACATCCGCGGCAAGGGACTGATGCAGTGCATCGAGCTGGTCAAGGATCCCGCAACCAAGGAACAGTTCGATCCCCCCATCGGCCAGGCCATCGGTCGCCGGGCACTCGAAAACGGGCTGATCAGCCGCTTCGACCCACACTGGATCGCACTGGGACCGCCACTGACGGTGACCGGTGAACAAATCGACCAGATGGTTGCGATCCTGGACCAGAGCATCGCCGACGTGTTGAACGGGGCGAATTGACGTGAGCAATAGCGAAACACCACACGTCCTGGTCATCGGAACCGGTTCAATCGGCGAACGGCACACGCGGTGTTTCCTGTCCACCGGACGGTGCCAGGTGTCGATCTGCGAAATCAACGACGATCTCCGCAACGAGGTCGCCAACCGCTACCCGGTCCATGACAGCTTTTCCAGCCTCGACACGGCGCTGCAGCACCGCCCCGACATCGCTGTCATCTGCACGCCGGCCCACCTGCACGTCCCGATGGCGGTGACCCTGTTGCAACAGGGTGTCGCCGTGCTCTGCGAGAAACCCCTGTCGGTGTCACTGGAGGGAATCGAGCAACTCGGGGAACTGGTCGCCGACGACGACGCAAAATTCTCAATGGCCTATGTCATGCGGGCCCACCCCCTGCTCAACGAAGTCCGCCACCAGATCCTCTCGGGTGACTTTGGTCAACCACTGGAAATCGGCGTTGTCTCCGGACAGCACTTTCCACACTACAGACCCGCTTATCGTGAAATCTACTACACCGACCGGGCCACCGGAGGCGGTGTGATACAGGATGGACTGACACACGTGGTCAACTTCGTCGAGTGGCTGGTCGGACCAATGACCCGTGTCGCTGCCGACTGCGACCACCTGGCGCTCCCGGGTGTCGACATCGAGGACTCGGTCCATGTCATCGCCCGACACGGCAACGTGATGGCCCACTACTCGATGAACCAGCACCAGGCTCCCAACGAGGGTCAGTTGATGGTGATCTGTGAACGCGGGACGATCCGCGTGGAGACTCACCGGATGCGATGGCAGGTGGCCACAGAACCGGAAACCCCCTGGACGGTGCACCAGTTGGAGCCAATGGAGCGAGACGACCTCTTCGTGCTCCAGGCCCAGCGGTTTCTGGACTACGTCTCCGGAGAATCAAAAACCCCGCTCTGTCCCTTCGAAGACGGGCTGCAGACACTCAAGTGCAACCTGGCCATCATGCACGCGGCCGACACGCAGACCTGGGTTGAGGTCTGAACGATTCGACGCCCGGTTCCTTGTCGGCTCAGCCGTCAGTCTCCAACCCCATCCCCTCGTGTTGCTCGGCGACCTGCCGCATGTACTGCCGGTGGACCTCGAGGTTCCGTTCGGCCGACCCGGCATAATAGACCAGGGCAAAGGCCCGCCGCTGGCGGTCAGTTGTCCGATTGGGGTCGGCCCTGTGAATCAACTCGCCGTGGTGCACGGCCAGGTCACCAGGCTCGAGAAAGACCTGCGTCTCCCGGGCCGCCTCCTCGTCGCTCCAATCAGAGATTCCCTGTGAAAATCCGAGCACCGTGGTCCTGGCGTGTGGCCTCAGTCCGTCGCGGTGTGTCCCCGCGCAATATCGCAGGCACCCGTTCTGGTCGTCCACCGGATCCAGCGCCAGCCACATGGTCAACGGGGGCGGATCGAGGTTGATGTAGAAGTTGTCCTGGTGCGGCGGCGTGGGATGATCGGTCCCCGGTGGCTTGTTGAACCACTCGGGACGCTGGGCACGCACCGGTTCACCCATCAACGCCTCGGCGAGGCTCACAAACGGTTCCCGTTTCCCGAATTCCGCGAAAAACGGATCCACCATATGCTGCATCTGCTTGAGCGTCTCGGGCGACTTGCGATCCTGGAAGAAAGCATCCGAATCCGGCAACGTGGGGACGACCTCGGAGATGTACCGATCGAGTTCACCAACCAGTTCGTCGAAACCCGCGCCGCGATAGAAGCCGCGGACCACGACAAATCCATCCCTCAGGTAGTCATCGCGGTACTGCGTGTATTCGTCCACCGCCGTCGCGGTCGCAATGGTCGTCGCATCGTCTGTCATGTCACCAGTCGCCTGAAAAATTCCTGTCGTTCCTGAGCCTCCAACCGATCGTCGATCCGACCGTCATCAATCGTCTCACCGATCAACGTGAAGACCTCCCTCGCCGCATCGGCGGCCATCTCAATTTCAGCCGCTCCCTGTGATTCGTTGAGATAAAACGAGGTGTACCCGTGGTTGCCTCGCTTGGCCATTTCCTGAACGTACAACGTTCCGAGCTTGTTATTCAACACCGGATCCTCGGCGGGAAACTCAAGGTGCGGATGGTAATCAATCCCGGTGCAACGGATTGCCACTCCCACCTCCGCGGCCACGGCATTCAGCCGTGCCTTCAAGGCGGCTCCATTGTCGGCCAATGTTTGTGCGGTGTTCCGCGTGCGGAGTTCCGTCAAGGTGGCCAAGGCCGCAGCCAGGCCAACCGCTTCACCCCAGTAGGTACTCGATACAAACATCTGTCCGGCCGGTTCCATCACGTCGCGCCGTCCCACCACCGCGCCCATCGCATACCCGTTGGAGATCGACTTGGCAAAGACCGACATGTCGGGCTCGACACCCAACACCGGTTGAACTCCGGCATCGGAGGGCCGGAACCCGGTCGAGACCTCGTCAAAAATCAGCACCACGTCGTGGTCCCGACAAAGACTGGCAACTCCCTCGAGATATCCCTCCGCCGGCAAGTCCGAACGCATCGGCTCCATCATCACCGCGGCGACCTCACCACGATGACGCTCGAGCCGTTCAGACAATCCCTCCAGGTCCCCGTAAGGAAACGGGATCGCGGTCCCGGCCAGCGCCTTGGGCACACCAATCGGCTCGATTCCCGGGAACAGGTGTTCGTCGAGATTGGCGTCACTGGAATGGTTGGCCGCCTGGTACCAGTCATGCCAGCCGTGGTATCCACAGAACAGGATCTTGTCCCGCCCGGTCGTGCCCCGCGCGATTCGGGCGGCCACGGCACACGCATCACCACCACCCCGGGCGTACCGGACCATCTCGGCGCACGGAATCCGTTCCACCAGCAACTCGGCCAGTTCGAGTTCCAGTTCGTGAGTGATCGAGAAATTGGTGCCCCGGTCGATCTGGGCCTTGACCGCCTCGTCAACCACCGGATCGGCGTAGCCAAGAATGACCGAGCCGATGGCACTGACCCAGTCGATGTACTCGTTTCCATCAACATCCCAGATCCGGGATCCCTTGCCGTGAGTGGCCACGACCGGACTGACTCCCAACGCAAAACGGGTCGGGCGGCGACTGATCAACTGGGTCCCTCCCGGGATCAATTCCAGCAACCGCTCGTACATCTCCATCGAACGCGCCACACGGCCACCGGCCGTCGCATCGGTTGTCGCCATCTCGATTTCCCCTTTACTACAACACACCAAATTTTTTGTAGGCGGCGGTTGCCTTCATACCCTCGCGGATCGCATCCCGCGTGATGTTCTCCGCGTGCACCTTGTCCCATGCCGCCCGGATGGCCTCATTCTGGATCTCCGCGGGAACCACCACAACGCCGTCCACGTCGGCAATCACCAGGTCCCCCGGGCAGAACCTCACGCCGTCGATCTCCACCGGCACGTCGATGTCAACGACCCTCTGTCGATCCTTGCTGTCATAGATATTACGGCTGCGTGCAAAAACCGGAAACTTCATCTCGGTCATCTGCCGGATGTCCCGCACTGCCCCATCAACGATCGCTCCCACGCATCCCGCGTTGGTGGCGGCCGTCGAAAGCAATTCACCCCAGATCCCGGATCGCTCCGACCCACCCGCCGCTGCAATCAGCACGTCGTCGCTCCGACAACCATCAACGGCCAGGAGTTCCAGTTCGTAGGGGCTGGGGTCGGCATGGTACATGTCCCCCCACAGCGTGGTCTTACAGCGACCAACCAGAGTGCCCTCGACCGTCAACGGCAACAAGGGAACCCTGGGGGACTGGTGGGTGTATCCCAGGCCGTCCAGCGCATCGCACACCACCGCCGCGTACAGCGACTCCCGCATCATCTCCAGGGTAATCGTCTCTGGCGCCACGTCACTCATCGTCTCGTCTCGTCCACAAGGGTCGGTCTCAAATCACCTCACTGGTTTCCCTCATCCGAGGGGAACCTATAGTATGCCACGCATCATGACCGAAACCATCGAACTGCAACGAATTGAGATTGTCGGAACAACCGGGGGAGCTCATCTCCTGATCACCGGTGGCGTGCACGGAGACGAATTCGAGTCGATGTCGGCCATCCGGCGACTGGCCGATGCCGTCAGCGCCGAGGAACTGACCGGCAGCCTGACGCTGGTACCGGTGGTCAACGAGGCGGCCTTCCTCAACGGAAACCGCACGGCCGAGGACGGGCTGGATCTCGCCCGCGTCTGCCCGGGTGATCCGCAGGGAAGCGTGACCCTGCGGACCGCCGTGGCGCTCACGGCACTGATCGAATCGGCCGACTACTACATTGATCTCCACTCCGGTGGAATTGTCATGGACGTCTGGCCAATGTCCGGTTACGGACTATCCGACGACCCGGAACGGCTCGACATCCAAAGACGCATGGCGCGGGCCCTGAACCTGCCGGTCATCTGGGGCACCTGCGGAAAACTCGACGGCCGCTCGCTGTCGGTCGCCCGGGACGCGGGGGTGCCGGCAATCTACACCGAATACCTCGGCGGCGGCCGCTGTTCACCCGAGGGAGTCGACGCCTACGTCGAGGGCTGTCTGAACGTGATGGGCGAACTGGGAATGATCGAACGCGAACAGCCCGAATCAAAGGTGGCCGTGGTCATCGAGGACCCGCGGGACGGGTCCGGGCACATGCAGGTTCAGAACCCCTCGCCAATCACCGGCCAATTCACGCCCGCGGTGGAACTCGGCCAGCAGGTCGCCCCGGGCGACATCCTCGGCCATGTGGCCAACGTCAGGGGAGACGACGTGCGCGAGATCAACTGCAACCAGGCCGGTTACGTCCTGGCCATCCGCACCTACCCCAGGGTGCACCAGAACGACTCCGTGATAGTGATCATGGAAGACGTCACCGAGCAGGATTCCTGAGCCACATCAACACGAGGAAAACCGAGGATGAGCATCTGGCGATGGGCCGAGTGGATCACTCCGGTGCCAGAACAGCACCGAGTGACACTGGGGGAAGGCAACACTCCTCTGGTCCGGTCCCGATCGATCGGTCCCTCCATCGGACTCGACAACCTGTGGTTGAAACTGGAAGCCGGCAACCCAGCCGGTTCCTTCAAGGATCGCTTTGGAGCCGCAGCGATCTCGGCCATGAAGGCCGAGAACCAGGAGCGCTGTGTGGCCACCTCCAGTGGAAACACCGGATCGGCCGTCGCCGCCTACTGTGCAGCGGCGGGACTCGAGTGCGAGATCGCCGTGGTCGAAACAGCCCCGATGGGCAAGCTCCGCCAGATGATGGCCTACGGTGCCAACGTCTACCGGATCCGTGGATTTGGGCTGGACGCCGATGTCTCCTCACGTGCCTTCGAGGTGCTGATGGCTCGGGGAGAGGCTCCCGACGCGCGGTTGCAGGTCAGTTCCTACATCTACAGCGTCCCCGGAATGACCGGAGTCGAGACGATCAGTTTCGAACTGGCCGAGCAGGCCGAACAGCAATTCAGCCGGCCCATCGACCACGTCTTCTGTCCTTCCGGGGGAGGAGGTCTCTGCGTGGCTGTCTGCCGCGGTTTCGGTCGCCTGGTTTCCGAGGGACGGCTGACGAGTTCGCCGGCGATTGAATGCGTGCAACCGGAGGGAAACGACACCATGGCCTCGGCACTCTCGAGAACCGATGGCATCGCCCAGCCGATTGACTGCACCACCCGCATCAGCGGACTCCAGGTCCCCAACATCAACGACGGACACCTGGTCGTCCAGGAACTGCGTCCCACCGGAGGACGTGGTCACCTGGTGACCGACGAGGCCGTCTGGAACGTACAACGCCGCCTGGCCTCCGAGGAGGGTATCTTCAGCGAACCGGCCGGAGCCACGGCACTGGCCGGTTGCCTGGAGGCCGTGGCCGGGCAACACGTCGACCGCAACGCGACGGTTGTCTGCCTGGTCACCGGCAGCGGGTTCAAGGACGAAGCCTCCATCGACCTGATGCTCGAGGGCACAGACTGCCAGACGCTGGAACTGGACGAGTTGTAGCGAGACTGCCGCGGGTTGCCAGCACCCCGCGGTCAACCGACCGGTCGGGCCACAACCCGGTTGCGACCGGCCTCCTTGGCGGCATAGACGGCCCGATCCACTCGCTCGAGAGCCGACGACAAGTCCTCGCCGCGTTCGATCTCGATCACCCCAACACTCACCGTCCCATTCCAGTCGACCTGTCCGGTGGGGACCGCCATCGATTCGACACCGGATCGAATCCTCTCGGCCACCTCCACCGCCTCATCCAGGGTCGCCCCCAACAACAGCGCCGCGAACTCGTCTCCTCCCAGTCGTGCAACCGTGTCGTGTTCCCGACAACTCTCACCAAGCCAATGGCCCACGCAACCAATCACGTGATCCCCGGCCGGATGTCCATGTGTGTCGTTGACGGACTTGAACCGATCCACGTCGATGAACAGCACCGACACCGGCCAGTCGGATCTCCTCCGACCGTCTCGACTCCGGTTGTAACGATCCGCAAATCCCCGCCGATTCCAGAGCCCGGTCTGCGGGTCGGTGCGAGCCGAGGTTTCTGCATCCTGGACCGCCAACTCGATCCGTCGGCGGACGCCCCAGGACCGGCCAATCAAAATGCCCAGCAACAGGCCCAGTCCACCCACCGCGACAGCCAGCCACTCCATTGCGTACGACAGGAACACGCGACTCACCTCGCCACGTACTTGATCTCACACCCCTTCTGCAATGTCTCGACCACCTCCGGCTGTTTGCCGGCCAGGACACTGCGAATCGCGTCCCGCAGATAATGGTGCTCGACCTTGGCCGGATCGACATTGTCGTCGATCGCTCCCATGTAGGCGACTCGGCGGCGGCTGTCGAGCAGGAAGGCGTGAGGCGTGCAGGTCGCCCCGTAACGTCGTCCGAGTTCCTGTGTGAGGTCAATACAGTAGGGGAAATTGAATTTCGACAATGCCGAACGGGCAATCATCTTGGCCAAGCGATCTGCCGGTGCCTGCCCAATACTGACACCCACAACCGCGAGGCCCTGCTTGCGGTATCCCGAAGCCAGGGCCTTCAGCCGCGACTCGTAGGACCGTGTCATCGGGCAACGGTTGGACAAGAAAACCAACAGCACGCCCCGAGCCGCCTTCAGGTCGGCCAGCGAGTGCCGTTTGCCATCGACGCCCAGCAAACCGGACCACTCCGGAGCCTTCTGGCCAACCTTCAACACCGCGTTGAACTTTCCGGCCACCGCGGGTGTCATCAACACCCCCAGGAGCGCCGCAGCGACCAGGGGTGTCACGATCCGATTCCTCGAGTCCCTGAAGCCACCCATCGTCGTCCTCGTCCCTTCACTTGGTCGCAATCGCCGATCTAGAGTATAGGCCCCCATCGTCTCGCTCGCCCCATCCATCGGGCTGCTTGTCACCGATCATCGAAGAACGCATCCGCGTGCCATGACCGGGCAGAGCGTGAAAACCGCGACTGGCCGGCTTGCCGGATTCGAAAACACGTCCAACCGGCCTGGAGGTACCCAACTGCCTCACGGGGGCCTAGGCTAAAGCGGTGCGAGGTCTCAATTCGCATGGCCACACACATCCCGCCTCTTGCAGCCGAGAAATCACCATGCCCCGCCTCCAACCGCTCCACGTGGTGTTGACAACGCTGGCACTGACAACGGCGACCGCCGTTGCCCGAGCCGACCGGAGAGACGCCACGGACCGACCCAACTTCGTCGTCGTGTTCACAGATGACCAGGGGTACCAGGACCTGGGCTGCTTTGGTTCACCGGACATCAAGACCCCGCACCTGGACGGGTTGGCCCGGCAGGGCGCCCGCTTCACCGACTTTTACTCCGCACAGGCTGTCTGTTCGGCTTCCCGTGCTGCCCTGTTGACCGGTTGCTATCCCAACCGCATCGGCATCCAGGGAGCCCTCGGCCCCAAGTCCCGACACGGGATCAACAAGAGCGAATGGACCGTCGCCGAGGTACTCAAGACCCGGGGATACGCCACGGCGATTTACGGCAAGTGGCACCTGGGACACCACCTGCCCTTCCTCCCCACCCGTCACGGCTTCGACGATTACTTCGGACTCCCCTACTCCAATGACATGTGGCCCTACCACCCCGGGGTCGCCCACCTGCCAATGGCCGAGCGACTCAAGCGATGGCCCCACCTGCCACTGTTCGAAAACGAGAAGATCATCAACCCAAAAGTGACCGGCAAGGACCAGGCGCAGTTGACCACCTGGTACACCCAGCGGGCCGTGAAGTTCATCGAGAACAACAAGGATCAACCGTTCTTTCTGTACGTGCCCCACTCGATGCCCCACGTCCCCCTGTACGTCAGCGACAAGTTCCAGGGAAAATCCAAGCGAGGCCTCTACGGTGACGTGATCATGGAGATCGACTGGAGCGTGGGCCAGATCGTCGCGACGCTCAAGAAACACAAGTTGGACCGCAACACGCTGGTCATCTTCACCTCCGACAATGGCCCCTGGTTGAACTACGGCACCCACTCCGGCCTCGCCCTGCCACTCCGCGAAGGCAAGGGCACCACCTGGGATGGTGGGCAGCGAGAACCCACGGTGATGTGGTGGCCCGGACAGGTCCCCGCCGGGCACGTCTGTGGCGAAGTGGCCGGCACGATCGACATCCTGCCCACGCTGGCCAGGCTGGCCGGTATCAAGCAACTGCCACAAAAGCACAAGATCGACGGCCACGACATCTGGCCACTGATCGCCGGCCACGAGGGAGCCAAGAGTCCACACGAGGCGTACTACTTCTACTGGGGACGACACCTGCAGGCGGTTCGAAGCGGTCGGTGGAAACTGCACTTCCCACACAGCTACCGCAGCCTCGCAGGCCGCAAGGGCGGAACCGGGGGCAAGCCAACCAAGTACACCCAGGCCCGGACGCCCCTGGCATTGTTCGACCTGGCCCGGGATATCGGCGAAACCACCGATGTCCTGGAAAAGCACCCCGAGGTGGTCGCGAGGCTCAAGAGCCTCGCCGCACGGGCGCGGGCCGAGTTGGGCGATTCGGCCACCAAGCAGGTTGGCTCAGGCGTGCGACCACCCGGCCGCCTGAAATAATCCGGCTTTACTACGCGACCCGCCGTCCAAACGGCCACCAGCGATGGCGACGGACCGGGTGCGCTTCACGGTGGGATGTGACCAGTTCGTACTCGGGCAACAACAACCCGGTCAATTCACCGCCCAGCCCCCCGGTGCAATCCAGCAGAATCCGATCCGAACCGACATGAGCTTGTCGTCGCGCCACGTGGCCCGAGGCGATCGGAATACGGCAGTCGCGGGGCGACACGTCCGGTCCCAGATCCTGGCGACACAGCCATGCCGGCCGGTGCAAACTGAAATCGCGTTCTCGCAATATTTTCAACTGGGTTGTGGTGGGCAACTCGGGAGTCAGTCCCGCGTGCACACAGATCACCCGCGGATGTTCCACAACCCAGGGCAACGTCGACAGCAACTGCGCATGGTCATCGGGTACGGCTTGCGCAAGCCCCTCGAAGTCACCAGTCGCCACACCATAAGACGCGAAGGTCGTTTCACATTGGTAGCCACGTCGCCAGCGACTGGCCCACTGGGCCTCGGCAGGCGTCGGCACCAGGTCCAGCGAAGCCGCCATCGCCAAATCGTGATTCCCACAAACAGCGGTTGTCCGTGGATGAGCAGCCATCAACTCCAGCACACGCTCGATTGCTCCCCGGGGATCGGGACCGCGGTCAACCAGGTCGCCAAGAAAGACCACCCAGCGATCGCGAAAATCTTCTCGCCTTGCCAGCCGATCCATCAGCCGGTCCAGCAAATCGACCTGCCCGTGCACGTCACCGATCAGGACCACCGGACCATCGATCCGGGTGGCAAGCCGTTGAGTCTCGGAGACGGGACCGTGAGCCGGAGCGGACATCTATTGGCTAGCGCACATGCGGGCGGGACAGGAATGGATCGATGCCCCGCATCCGGAACACTCCATTCGACGGCTATTTACTCGGCACCGCGGCCGCCTGGCAAGATCGGTTTGCGGCCCCAGCCGGCGGTGTGGCCGTCGACACGACTAGATCCGCTGGCCCTCTTTGGGGCCACCCTCGGTCAGCGTCAGGATCTCCGGCCCATCCTCGGTCATCAACAACGTGTGCTCCCACTGTGCCGAGAGCCCTCCGTCGCGTGTCCGCACGGTCCACCCGTCACTCTCGACACGATTGGTGTGCCATGTACCGGTGTTGATCATTGGCTCAATCGTGAAACACGTCCCCGGTTGGATCACCGTACGATTGGGTGGCCGAGTGGGAACGTGAGGAATCCCCGGATCCTGGTGAAAGCGGCGGCCGATACCATGCCCCTGGTACTCACGGACCACGTCCAAACCTTCTCCCCGAGCGTACTCGTAGATTGCCCGACTGATGGCATCAACCTGGCCACCCGGCTCGATCGCGCGAATGCCCAGGTACAAACTGTCGAAGGCCACTTGCACCACGTGCCGGGCCTCGTCGCTGACCTCGCCGATGAGAAACATCTCGCTCTGGTCCCCGTACCACCCGTCAACGATCGTCGTCAGGTCCACGTTGACGATGTCTCCCGATTGCAGTGGCCGATCGTCGGGGACGCCGTGACACACCACGTCATTCACGCTGGTACAGATGCTCTTGGGATACGGCACCACCTCGCCGGGGTAGCCCAAACAGGCCGGGGTGTGTCCATGTTCGAGAGTGTAGGAATACGCCAGCCGATCAATCTCCGACGTCGTGACACCGGCCACGACATGTGGCCTGAGATGGTCCAGCAGTTGCGCATTGAATCGCGAGGCCCGTCGCAGGCCCTCGCGTTCCGCTTCGGTGTTGAACAATGGGGTCCGGCTTCGCATGGTGACGGGAGTTCCGCTGTGTCCCGGGCAATCGTTACGCGGTGAACGGCAACAATAACGATTCATTCCAAACGCCGCCAACTGGCCGGTTGACGGGGCCGGACCAATGCGAGATTCTCGATCCCACGCGACGGGTCTCAACTCATGACACTCCACAAGGCCACCTCCATGTGTTCCCGATTCATGCAGACCATTCTCCTGGCCATCACGTCACTTGTCCTGGCCCTCTGCTCACCCGCCCTGGCAGCCAAACGCCCCAACTTCCTGTTCATCCTCACCGATGACCAATCGCCGGAAACTCTCTCCTGTTACGGCAACACCATCTGCCAGACTCCACACATCGACAGGCTCGCCCGTCGTGGGATCGTACTGGATGACGCGCACCACATGGGTGCCTGGTCGGGTGCCGTCTGCACGGCATCACGAACGATGATCATGACCGGCCGAACCGTCTGGCGGATCCCCGGCGCCCGGGGTCCGGGACTGGCGACCACCCCGGCCTCGCGGAAACAGGCGGCCCGGAACAGCCTGCCGGCAATCTTCAATCGCGCCGGCTACGCCACGTTCCGGACATGCAAGCGGGGCAACAGCTTTCGTGAAGCCAACCAGTTGTTCAACGAACGGCACGAGGCCACTCGTCGAGGTGGCAACAATGAAACCGGCAGTCACTGGCATGGGGACCGAGTTATCGAGTACCTCTCCAGCCGCAAACAGTCCGGTTCCACCGCCCCCTTCCTGATCTACATGGGGTTCTCGCATCCTCACGATCCCAGGAACGCCCCGGAAGAACTGGCCCGGAAGTACGGAGCCAGCAACACCGGCCCCGGAAAGACGGTCAACCCCAAGTCACCACCGTTGCCCAGCAACTACTTGCCGGCCCACCCGTTTCCTCACGGGCACCCCAATCTGCGAGACGAGGTGCGAGTCCAGGGAGTTTTGAAACGCCGCGACCCGGCCACCATCCGCAACGAACTGGGACGCGAGTACGCCTGCATCGAGAACATCGACACCCAGATCGGACGCGTGCTCAAGCAACTCGAGGCGTCCGGTGAATTGAAGAACACCTACGTCGTCTTCACCTCCGACCATGGAATCGCGGTTGGACGACACGGCTTGACGGGCAAGCAAAATCTCTACGAGCACACCTGGCGAGTCCCGTTCATCGTCACCGGGCCCGGCATCAAGCCCGGCACACGAGCCTCCGGTTACATCTACCTGCTGGACATCCTGCGGACCTTCTGTGACCTGGCCGACATCACACCCCCCGAGTCGGTGGAGGGCCGGAGTTTCAAGGACGTGCTGTACGGCAAACAACAGGCGATCCGCAACACGCTGTACGGCGTCTACACCGGCGGCACCAAGCCGGGCATGCGTGCCATCAAGACTGGCCGATTCAAGCTGATCAAGTACGACGTCCTGGACGGCACCGTCCGCCGCACCCAACTCTTTGATCTGGAGAAGAACCCGCGAGAATTCCTGGTCGAACACAAGGCTCCCAGCGTGGCCCGCCTGCTCAAACACACGCCCGGGGCCAATCAAGTCAACCTGGCTGACGATCCCAGGTACGCAGCCCAGCGGAAAGAACTCGAGACCCTGCTGAGGCAGGAAATGCAGCGGCTGGGCGACCCATACCAACTGGCTGACGACTGATGACGACAAGACCCCCGTGCGGCTCTGGCCAGCCCGGGGGTCCTATTCGCGTGGTCCATCAAAGTGCGCAAGAGAGGACTCGAACCTCCACGGGCCGTAAGGCCCACCAGGCCCTCAACCTGGCGCGTCTGCCAATTCCGCCACTTGCGCAGAAAACCGATTGGCGATGGCCAGTATAGCACCGGCGGCTGAGCCTTCAAGAAGGCCGTTGCCTGCAAGGCAACTCACACCAACGACGCTGCAATCGCGTTGGACAGCCTCGCGATTTCACGACCGTGTGGTTCCTGCGGCTCGGTCGTCAGGATCACGCACACGGTGTCCCGCCCGGGATCAATCCACATCAGGGTCCCGGTGGCCCCCCAGTGACCGTAAGTGGCCGGGCCAAGCAGGTCGCCGAAATTCGCGCTTGTCGCCGGCCAATTCAACCGCCACCCCAGTCCCCACGGTTTGCACCGACGGTCGGATTCCGGCACGTCCTTCATGGCGGCCAACTGGTTTCGCGTCGCCGCGGCGACCGACGCCGGTGAAATCACTCCACGGCCACCCTCAAGCATCATGCGACCGATCACCGCCAACTCGCGAGGCGTGGTCAACAACCCGCCCCACGGCGCTCCCAACTGCCGCCAGTAGCGTCGATTCCAGTTCCAGTCGACCCCGTCCTGCTCGGCCGGAGCCCGGATCTCCGCGATCCGGTCCGCCACCGGCCGGTCCCCCTCAAACCACTCGTCTGGAGCACCCAGTCGAGTCGACTCGAGTTCCAGTGGATCCAGCATCCGGGACTGGAGCCAATCGGCACACCGTTGCCCGGTCACTCTCGAGATCAACTCGCCCAGTATGGCAAATCCCATGCTCTGGTACTGCACGCCACGGCCGGGCTTGAAATCGGGCTCGACCGCGCAGGTGCCTGCCACAAACTCCTCCAGGCCCGCACCCGCCTCACGCAACTCACGGTTCTGCGGCAGCATGTCGGGCAACCCCGACGTGTGAGTCAACAGGTGACGAACACGGATACCGTTTTTGCCCCCCGTGCCAAACTCCGGCAGATACCGGTTCACACGATCGTCCAGCCTCACCTCACCATTCTCGACAAGGATCATCGCCGACATCGCCACGATCGGCTTGGTGATCGACGCGATCAGAAAAATGGCGTCATCACGGATGGTCCGATGCGGGTCATCCAGGTGTTGCCGGCCGAACAACATCGTGCCGGTGGTCCGTTCGCCCCGCGCCACGAAAATTCCGATCGAGGGAACCGCTCCGGATTCGCAAAGCTCCTGGGCCAATTCACGCACCCGGTCCCAGCGACGTGGGTCCAGTCCGGTCGATGCGGCGTCACAAACCTGGAACATGCCGCCGATTGCAGGGTAATCTGCCGCGGAAGGCAAGCCCGCCGTCGGATCTAGCGCACCCGGGCCTTGAAGGTGATCACGCCTCCGACGCCACCGGGCAGCGGCTCGTCCAACTCGAAGACCAGCACGCGGCTGCCCTGCTCGTTGTCATCGACAGTGATCCGGCCACCGCGAGCTTTCTCCGGAGGCGTCTTCCCGTCCTCGTCGGTAAAGCCCAGCGTCGCGCTGTCGTCGATATAAGCCAGGCGGGGCGAAAGATTGTCGACGATTCGGACTTTCATCAGCGGGCGTTCACCCACGTTGTCAAACCGCAGCGTGAAGGTGATCACGTCGTCGGATCGGGCCGTCTTGCGGTCGGCCAACTTGACGATCTTCAGTTGGCCGATTTCCTTGTGCTCGACTTCGACGCCGGTGTAGGAACCCACCCACGGCACCGACTGGATCGATTGTCCGGTGGCCGTCGAAGCGGTGGCACGTGGCGCCTCGTCTCCGGCCCAGGCCGCGGCATTCTCCAGCGACCGGGCCAACCGGGCCACATCGGCCTGGTCCATTCGTCCACCCACCACGCGACCGGTGTCGCCGAACACGTTGATCAGCTTGACATGTTCGCCAGACCGCATCAGTCGAGACACTCCTGCTGTCGTCGACTCGCTCAGCAACCCGCTGGCCCGTGATCGCACTCTGGCGTCAACCGCTCCGGTTTGCTGGTTGTGCTGCCGCAAACCCTCGCGGGTGGTCAATCGCACCTCGCGAGACAATCGATGAGCCGCCGCCATTCTTTCCACACCGAACCCCTCGACCGGCAACTGGACGGTCCGCACCGTGGCAAATCTCGGTGCGTAGACGGCCACCCGATTGGTCGGCAATACGTGGTTGGCCCCCTCGTCATCGGTGTACTCGGCAATCGTGTCCTCGGTTTCCACCCCGTAACGCAGAAACGACTGGTAATGCACTGGGTCGCCACGATCGCCACCGTCAATCACGAATTCGTCGGGGAACTGTTCCACCACCGACGGGTCCGGACCTCCCGGACCATCCGCCTCCACCTGTTTCAGGCGCGGCATCGCCGGGAGATGTACCACCGGCTGAATCCTCGACTCCGACACCCCGGTCAACCGGATTGGCCCTGAGTCCGTCGCCGCGGCGGCGTGTTCCACCGGCTGGATCGACGGCACCGCATCCAGGCGAGCAACCGGAACCGCAGAGCATCCCGACGAGATCAGCACCGGAAACAATCCGGACAACACACAGGCCCGCCCCCAACGCAGCCACCTGTTTCGAATCATTTTTTTCTGGGGCTGACTCAACGATCGCCTCCCGCCACCTGGAGTCTCGGACTCCCGGCCGACCGAATACGAACCGAACCCTCAAGACGCCCCGGCGCCTGCGATGATCTGCGAAAACGTGACACCCCCGTCGATCCATTCGACCGGGAGAGTTCTATCGGTTGGCGGGGGTGCCCCATGTGGAAAAAGTCGTCCGCCTGTCCCGACGGAGCCGATCGGCTGCCCAGTCTCAGGATCACCATCGGCCGTCCGGAACGGTCGGCCTCGGCCAGTGCGTTTGCACGAGGGTCAAGGTCCCGCACCATCATCGGCCGGGTCTGTTCATTTCCGGCCGAGAGCCGAGGCTCCTCAAGAAACACGACGCGTGTCACCAGGTGGCCGCTGAGTGCCAGCCGGATGTCCTCGCCGGTCAACTCGACAGGGACCGGGAATTCGTAACGACGTTCGGTGGGGGGATGGAGCCGATCGATCATCTCGATCGTCGGGTAGATCTTCACGCCCGGAAACGCGGGCATGTCGCTGATCTGCACCCGGTAGGTGGCTCCAACCAACAAGCCAACTGTGTGTGGCGCCGCGGCTGTGACCGCACCATTGGAACCCTGCCCGGCGGAAAACCACGTCACCCGTCCACCGCCACTCGGCCCGGTGTTGGCCAGTCGCACCTCCACCGGCTGGAAATACGGCACGTGGGATGGTCCGGACCGGCCCGCCTGGGCCGACAGGCGTCCAACCAGACCCGGAGTCATCCGAGCGTTGAGCGGCTGATAGACGTTCTGGCTCAACCGTGACTGGGCAGATGCCGGCGATGTCAATGACAGCAACAACACCGCCACCATGGCCGGGAACGTCACAACTGTCGGCAATGAACCCTGGAACATGGCAGGTGAAATCACAGCTGCTGGGGTGCGAAATGGAATATCCGGGAGCGACATGGCCTCGCTCGCCTGGAAGAGCGACCCGTCACTCCACACTTGGTCGCTCCCCCCGTCAGCGGCACTCACTACTGCCCAGGATTCGACCACGCCGGCCGACTCAGCGTTCCCGGTGCAAAGGTCGGGTGTTTCTCGGTGTAAATCACCTCCGAGACGGGCTTGGGCATCCGAATGCCCGGCTCGTGTTTGACCACCACCCGGAAATCCTTCACCGGATCATGCCGCTCGACAGGCGTGTTGTTCTTGACCGTGTAGCTCTGCAAGCCAGCCGGACCACCCAGGGGCAGGTGAGCTGGCCCCGGCAGCCCGATCGGCGTTGGAGTTATTGGCATCCCCCACTGGGGAGTGCCACCGGTACCGGCGACCGGGTTGATCCCCGGCATACCGGGACCACCCGGACGGCCCATCAACATTGGCCCGGGGATGCCGGGCATCCCCTGATCCATGATCGCAATCGGCGTCGGAGCGACGAATTGTCCCTTGGCCCCATCAGGTCCCACGACGGCCTGGAAGGCCACCGGCTGGATCCCACCGGGTCCGAGCATCGCCGCACCACCGGCCGGACCGGGACCACTGTTGGCCGTCTCCAGGTCCATGTTCCCGACTCGCAACACCACCATGATCGTGCCGCGGCGATCGGCCTCGGACACCGGGTCGACACCCGGATCCAGCCGCGTGGAGACCAACATCTCGACGCCCGCCACCGCCAGTTCCTGGTGCTGAGGATCCGGCAGATAGATCACCTTGGTCACGAAGTTGTTGCTCTCAATCTGGTCCAGGTCCTCATCGGTCAATTCCAGCGGGACACTGTTGTGCGCCAGGTAGGCATCCGTGTTGGCGTGAGCCGGATAGACCTGCATCGTCGGATAGAGCGTCATGCCCTCCCGGCCCGCTATCTCGGTCAACTTCAACCGGTAGGTGGCTCCCTGGACAAAGTCGTATGTCGTGGGAGTCACTCGCTGGTTGTCGGCGTACGCAGGTCCAGCCTTCCAACCAATCTTCATCCCCACCGGGCGGATGAAACGGAGTTGAGTCCGCCGGGTGGAAAACGAACGGTTTGTCCCTCCCGGTTGCATCATCGGCAGCACGCCCGGCCCCGGTCCATCGACCATCGGCCCGGGCCGTTGCAATGCGTGAGCCGGCGGAGCGTGAAAATCACCGCTGTCGCCGAAACTACGACCGTCCACGTGGCAACCCACGCAAACGACCAGAAATGTACCCAGTGCCAGGAAGTAGTATTTCATTGTAGAGTCCTCTTGACTCTCCCGATTCCCATCGACGGGTTCGACAGGTTGTCCCTAGAATGGTCCAGAACCGATTTGGTCACCCGGTCGCCTCAATCATTCGGTCCAACATCCCACAAGAATCTCGATCGCTGTTGACGACCAGACTCCACCTGTGGTTTCGACCGTTTGTGGTCCGGATCTTTGGCAATTTCCGTATTTTCCGGACAACATGAAGATGCCACCCAGATTCTCTAATCGGCACAACGAGACAACTCGCATGCCCAATCACCTGAATTTCCGACACTCCCAACTGGTCCTGTTGGCCCTGGTGATCGCCGGCACTCTGGTGACTGACCCCGCCGGGCTGCTGGCGCAGGACAAGAAAACAGCCGCAAAAAAAACCGAGCCGGCCAAAAAGGCCGACAAGACAGCCACCAAGACCACCAGGCGGCAACGTCCAGCCGATGCGCTTCGCGAAGCCCGAGGGAAACTCAAGACACTGATTCCCTTCCAGGCGGAAATTGTCGAGACCGTGGTGGTGCGTGGAAAAAAATTCCGTGCCACCGGCAAGTACATGCAGGGACAAGGGAACAAGTTACGGCTCGAGTTCGATCTCGAGGTCGGCCGCACCAAGGGAGCACTGGTGCAGGTCTGTGATGGCACCACACTCTACACGCAACAAAAAATCGGCGTCGCCGTGCAGGCCACCAAGAGGGATGTGCCCCGCATCCTCAATGAACTCAAACGGATGTCCTCGGGGCCACGACCACGCCCTGGTGAATTCGAAGCCGATCTCGGGCTGGGAGGCCTCGCCGCACTGCTGGAATCGCTCGACCAGTCAATGAGTTTCATCCGACAGCGTGAACAGACGTTCCAGAAACGCCCCTTTGTCATCATCGAGGGCACCTGGAACGCCACGTTCCTTGAGAAGCTCACCGATGACGACCAGGCCGATGACGCTGGATTGCCAGAATATGTGCCCGACCGGGTGAGGGTATACATCGACAAGGCCACCCACTTTCCGCATCGCATCGTTTACCTGAAAAAGGCCACGGGCCAAAAAGTCTTGCGACCGATGGTGAGCCTCGAATTTCGCAACGTCCAGGTCAACGCCCCATTGACGGATGCGTCGTTCGTGTTCAAGCCTGACCCGAGTGTCCGTGTCCAGGACGTCACCAACGCGTTCATCCAGCAGATCAAGCAACAGGTTCAGTCGGGTGGAGCAGCGGCCAGTGGAGAATCCGGACGGACCGGCAACTCGCCATCGCCACGCTAGGAACGCCCCTCATGACCAACGTCCCGGGATCCGGTGTCGTCCGGGGTCAAGCCCTCCCCGGTTGGATCGCTTCGATCGCGATTCACCTGCTGTTCCTGTCCGCCTGCGCCATTGGACTCCAGAGCTGCCAGGAAACTGCCGGGGAGGACGGTGCCGGTGAGTTCCGGGACGTGGGACTGGTTGTCAAATCGAAAACAGCCAACTCGGCCGAGGCCGAAAAAGACACCGCCACTCCTTCAACCACCCCTCCCCAGGAGAATCCAGCGACCGCCGAAGCCAAAGACCGCACGAGTCCCACAGTCGACGCACTACTGAATCTGCCCGAAGCGGTTTCACCACAGATACTGGGTCCGGGGGCCCGGACGCCCTCCTCGCCGCTGGCCAATCCGTCTCAGTTGCTGCCCGGTACTGCAGTCAAACGGATCCAACCGCTGGCGGGACTCAAGAAGGGAGAAACCCAGTTCCTGGGCATCCGCGACCAGGGCACCCGCTTCGTCTATGTGCTGGACCGTTCCGGAAGCATGGACCAGGAACACGCGTTGGAAGTGGCAAAGGCCGAACTGGTGACCAGCCTGCAACACCTCGATGAAACCCAGCAGTTCCAAGTCATTTTCTACAATGTGCAACATCGACTGCTGACCCTGGGTGGTCGTGAGACCCTGCACCGGGCCACGGACATCAACAAGACCCTGGCCCGGCAGCAAATTGCCCGCGTGACCCCCGATGGCGGAACATTTCACTACCCCGCCCTGGCCAAGGCCCTGTCATTCGAACCCGAGGTGATCTACTTCCTGACCGATGCCGACGCGAATTCGGCAATTCACCCCGGAGACATGGAGCGACTGCTCCGCCGCAATCGCGGCCGCACACGCATCCACACGATAAAATTCGGACTCGGAGCCGAATTGACCACCAATCACTACGTCAAGAAACTCGCCCTCCAAAACGGCGGACGGTACCGCTACCGTGACATCAAGACCTTCTCTTCTCTCCCACGCCTTCGCTGAACGATCGCGACACCGCCGGACCCGGGTCACCGTGTGGCCCCTCGTCCTCATGGCCGTCACGCTCGGAACGGGACGATTGCCCGCGCAGGGTCGTGATCGCGTGGTGGTCCGCCAGCCCGATGGACGTGGACAACTCGCCCACGTGGGCGAGATCACCGAATACGACGCACTCGTCCTGGTGATCAAGGCTCGGGGACGGTCCGCCCCATGGCGAATTCCCGTCGAGCGGATTGTCTCGGTCAAAACCGTCCGGACCCCGCCCCACCAGGCCGCACTGAAACACCTCAAGCGTGGCGAGATCACTCTCGCCGAGCGATCGTTTCAACAAGCCCTCAACCAGGCACCTCGTGCCTGGGTTCGCCGAGAACTTCTCGCCGGACTCGTCCGCTGCTCCCTGCATTCGGGCGACTACCGCCGGGCCGGTTCGCACTTTCTGAATCTCTCCGAGAGCACCTCCAAGTCTCGGCATTTTTCACTGGTGCCGCTGGACTGGAGAATCCGGGGAACCGCCGATGCCGCCGTGGCCAGCGAGGCCAGGGCCTGGCGAGGCCGGGCCGGGGACGTCGCCAAGTTGCTGGCAGCCAGCCACTTGCTCAGAGACACGACGTACTCCCAGGAAGCCGAAACACAACTCCGCCGGTTGCGAATTTCGACCGATCCCCGTGTCAGGAAACTCGCCGTCGCACAGTGCTGGCGAGCCGACATCAAGAACAAGAAGCCAACTCCCCGCCAACTGGACACCTGGACCCGGCATATCCACTCCCTCCCAATGGACTTACGAGGTGGCCCGTGGTACGTGATCGGCCTGGCCCGATTCAGACGCCAGCAACTTGAGCCAGCAGCCAGTGCCCTGATGTGGACATCCCTCGTCTTCGAGGATGACCGGTTCCTGGCCGCTCACGCCACGCAAGTCGCCGCTGACGCCCTGTTGAGTGACAACCAGACGGACGCGGCCGAAACGCTCTACCGGGATCTGCGCCAACGCTTCGCCGGAACGCCCGCCGCCAGGGAATCGGCCATCCCCCAACCCAATGCCCCGCGAACGAAACGCAACTCTCCATGATCGAACAACGTTCTCGACAAGTCGGACTCCCGTTGCTGTTGGCCATGCTGTTGTGGCACGGCCCCGGTTCGGCCGAAGCCCAATTGCCCGCCGAGACCCAACCCGCCGAGACCCAACCCGCCGAGACCCAACCCGCCG
>PBOU01000127.1 GCA_002724415.1 Planctomycetaceae bacterium | reverse complement strand
TCAACACATTTCACCGCTCCACCGGAAGTTCCACACACCCCTATCTCACTCAAGCCAGACAGTATCAAACGCAGTTCCACGGTTGAGCCGTGGGATTTCACATCTGACTAATCTGGCCGCCTACGTACCCTTTAAGCCCAGTGATTCCGAATAACGTTCGCCCAGTACGTGTTACCGCGGCTGCTGGCACGTACTTAGCCCGGGCTTCCTTTGAGGCTTTGTCAACCAAGGAGGATAACCTCCAAGGACTTCATCCCCTCTGACAGTGGTTTACAACCCAAGGGCCTTCATCCCACACGCGGCGTCGCTCCGTCAGGCTTTCGCCCATTGCGGAATATTCTCGACTGCAGCCACCCGTAGGTGTCTGGGCAGTGTCTCAGTCCCAGTCGTGGGGGCCATGCTCTCACACCCCCTAGGCATCGTAGCCTTGGTGAGCCATTACCTCACCAACTAGCTAATACCACGTAGGCCGCTCCAAGAGCGGAATCTCACCATTTGCTCCCAGGACGATCATGTCCTGGGAGATCTCCCGGTATTACCTACAGTTTCCCGTAGCTGTCCCGGTCTCTAGGGTACGTCACCTACGCCTTACTACGCCGTCTGCCGCTGTCCGTCTTTTACTTCACCCCGAAGGGATCAATAAGAGACTTCTCGCTCGACTTGCATGCCTAATCCACGCCGCTAACGTTCATTCTGAGCCAGGATCAAACCCTTCATATGACTGCTTTTCCGTTTCCACCCCATCCGCCTCTTGTTTCTCAACCACCTGGTCAAAGACCGGGCAGAGGAGAGCCGCTCGAGGGTTCTGGTGAGGAACGGGTTATTAGCAGAGAAAAGTCTGATGCTGGATGCACGAGTGGTCAAACCCGTGCAATCAGCCGCATCCCGAAGGATCCAGCGACTGAAATCGCTGAACGAGGGCCACCAACCAAGTTGTCAAAGAACTGCCCGAAGGCATTGGCTTGCTCGTCGAAACGGACAAGCCGATCACGGTGCTAACGAGCACCGCAAAGGGCCATCGTAGCAAGACGTCNNNAAGTGTCAACCGTCGGCGGTAGAGTTTTTTCTGACGATGTCACCTTGATGTCCGGTTGGCTATCATGACGACCTTGCCAGTGATCACATTCCTCCACCGAATCGAGTATTCAGAACGATGACCGCTCTTGCCACTCCCGGGACTCCCCAGGCTGATCTTGACACCCCTGCGCTCTGCATCGATCTGGATGTGATGGAGTCCAACATCCAGCGGATGGCCTCGTTCATGGNCGAGCGTGGCAAGCAGTGGNGGCCACACGAGAAATGCCACAAGACTCCCGAGATCGCNCGTCGNCAACGCGAGGCGGGGGCGATCGGGGTGACNTGCGCGAAGGTGTCCGAGGCCGAGGTGATGGCCGCCGGGGGGACCACCGACATCCTGATCGCCAACATGATCGTGGGTGATCCCAAGGTGAGACGCGTGGCCCAACTGTGCCAGACGGCCGACCCGATTGTCGCGGTGGACCACTTCGCCCAGGCCCAGCCACTGGCGGCGGCCTGNCACGAGGCGGGNGTCACCTGCCGGGTGATCCTGGAAATCAACGTGGGNNTGGATCGGGTCGGGGTNTTGCCCGGCCGCGATGCCATCGAGTTGGCCCGTGCCACAGCCGAACTCGACGGACTCGAACTGGTCGGCATCATGGGGTACGAGGGCCACCTGCTGCGTGTCGAGGACCCCGACGAGAAACGGACACAGATCGAGGCCTCGATGAAACTGCTCGAGGAAACCCGGGACGCGATGCGGGGNGAGGGGTTGTGCTGCGACATTGTCAGTGCCGGCGGGACCGGCAGCTACCAGTACACCAGTGACTGNCCGGCCGTCACCGAATTGCAGGCCGGNGGCGGGATCTTTGCCGATCCCATGTACCAGTTGCAGATGGGNGTCACCGGCCTGGAGTACGGGCTGACGGTGNTGGCGACGGTGGTCAGTCGTCCCGAGAAGCANCGGGCTGTTCTNGACAGCGGNCGCAAGACGCTGAGNCCCGATGCCCACCTCCCCCTGGTCAAGAATCATCCCGAGACGGAGGTTGTCCGNATGAGTGCNGAGCACTGCGAGTTGCAGTTGGCCGGTGATGCTGTCGACCTGACGATCGGTGACAAGATCGAGTTGATCGTCGGATACGCCGACTTCACCACAGTGCTTCATGATCACTTCTTCGCCTGCCGGGGTGGTGTGCTCGAGGAGGTGTGGGAGATTGCCGGACGAGGGAAATTGCAGTAATCGCCACTGGGAAAGTCGGGTGGAGAGCACGATGAGNGAGGGCTTGGTCGAACGGCTGTCGAGCGACGATTCGGAAGTTCGGAACGAGGCGATTGTCGAGGCGTCAGAGTCTCGNGACGAGGATGTGGTCGTGGCGTTGGCGGGCCTGATCGTCAGCCCCGACGTGGGGACTCCGGCGAGAACCGCCGCGGCTCAGACGTTGGCAAGAATGCCCGATGCGGTGGGCGTGGGCCGTCTGAAAGAGTTGTTGGAGCACGAGAATCCCGAGTTCCGGGTTCTGGCAGCCTCGGGGCTTGAGTTTCACCCGGACCCAGCCACGGTCGAAGTGTTGCTGGCGGCGCTGGTGGACCCGGTCAACAAGGTCCGTAACGTGGCCGAGAGAAGTCTGCTGGCCATGACTTGTGTGTTCACCGAGGAGTCTCATCAACAGATCGCCGNNTTGCTCGATCATCCGGTCCCGTTGACCCGGTCGCCGGCGGCGCGGCTGGTCGGGGCGGCGGCGATCACGGGGTTGGCCCCGCGGCTGGCAAGGATGGCCGTCGAGGACCAGGAGTGGCTGCCGAGGGTCTGGTCCTCCCGTGCACTGGGAGAACTCGGAGAGCACGAGAACCTGGAAGTGCTCGAGCGAGTGGTGACCAGTGACCCGGAGAACCGTGTCCGGGCNGCGGCGGTCGAGGCGATNGGAGAACTGCGGGCTGGTCGATCCGAGGAGGTTCTACGNGGAGTGATCGAGGCGGATCCGGAAGAGCGGATCAAGCGGGCCGCCGAGGAGGCCCTGGAGGATCTCCAGAGGGGTGGGTTTGAAGGCGATTGAATCGCCCNCTGGCTCACTCCAGGCCGACACGGCCCGACAGTGCCCGCATCCGCCGTGCCACCTCGGCAAGTTTCCTGCCAATGCGTGTTGCCCAGCCGGTCTCAACCCGCCCCGTGGCCAATCGTTCGATCCACACCGCCCCGGCCATCATCACGCCGCTTTGGTCCAGTACCGTCACCAGGCTCGTTTCCTCCAGTGACAAGCCGGCTTCTCGCTCGTAGGTGGACAGGCCCAGTTNCCAGCCGTCGACGTCATCCTCGACCAGGCTGCCCAGCAGTCGTGCCAGGTCGATGGCCACGTTGTCGATGCGGCAACTGCCGGGATCGATCAGGCCCGTCACGTGATCGCCGGTCCACAGCAGGTGGTCGTGCCACACGTCCCGCAGGCATGGCTGACACCGGAACGTTGTTGTCTCGACCATCGCCAGTTGGTCGCCGATCCAGCNTCTGCCACGACGAAACAGGTTGTCGATTTCTTCAATCGCACGCGANCACTCTTCCGCCNGGCCAGTCACCCGGAGGGCCCGGGNGACCAGTTCGTTCCACCGGTGTCCCCAGCCGTCGAGCTGTNCCAGGCGTTCGGTCACTGCCGGGGATTTCCGTGAATCGCTGGACCCAAACCATTCGCGGGTCTCGTCCCCGGGAACGAATTCTCTCGCGGAGCGATGAAAGCTCGCGAGGGTCTTGATCGCCTCGGACAACCGTTCTGGTGAGGGGTTGTCGTGGAAATCGGCCACACCCGGCATCCAGGGTTCCAGTTGCCACAGTTGTTNGTTCCAGCGGGCCAGCCTGTCGCCATTCGAGGTGGGGATGGGGATCGCAACCGGAACGGATGCCCCGACATGGTCCAGCAGTTGATGCAGCCCCTCGATCCGACGCCTGGGCAATCCGGGGTGGGGCCAGCCTCGCACGGCCAGTGGCCCGCGAGCGGTTTCAATCCGCCACACGTTTGCCCCGCTGAATCCCGGTTGAGATGGTGGTTGGGCCGGGCCGTTGGGTTGGCAGGATGCGTCCCAGAGTCGTAGCAATCCGGACAAGTCGATCTCGCTGTGAGTCATCAGGTGGTCGGCTTTCAGCGAATTGACTGCGGGCAGACGGCCCGTTCGGGCCGCCTGTTGACACTGCTCTTCGGGCACCGGTACAACAGGATGTAGGCAGGATAACGGTCCGGTTGTGTCGATGGGAACGATCGCGACGTTTCCGAGTCCGTCCCGCATCGACAAGACACCGCTCCCGAGGATGAACCGATATGAAATCGACGAGTGTGATGAGTGCAACTGGACAAACTCGGCGACTGTTGCGACTTGGGGCCCTGCTGGGCCTGGTCCTGTCGTTGTCCACGGCCACGGCCGATGCCGGCGTGGTCCCCTGGCTGATCGATTCTCTGTTCGGACCCGTGTCCCGCCCCTGCCAGGCGGCTTATGGCGCTGGTTACGGATTCTACGGGGCCGGTTATGGGTGTCCACCAGCCGGCGGTTATGCCTACTCCATCCCCCAGCGCGTGATGGCCCAGCCGGTTGCCTTGGCACCCTGCTACGGGAATTCCTATGGCAGTCCGTGTGGTGCACCGTGCCTGCCACGGTTGCCGAACTTGTTGCCGGGCCTGTTGGGCGGCCTGTTTGGCTGTAGCCCGTGCTCGTCACCCTACGGTTCCCCCTACGGGTCGCCCTGGGGATGTTCGCCCTGTGGCTACGGGGGCTGTCCGGTGACGTTGCCGGCGGGCACCGCGTCGTCGGGAGCCAGTACCTCCGGTTGGAAAAAATCGTCCTCGTCGCCCAGCACGTTTGTCGAGGGCCCGCAGGCGTCTGGTGATCTCAGGATAGACACCCGGACCAATCGCCCGGCGATTGATCCGGATGCGGATCCCGGAGAGGTGATCCCGAAGTTCCAGAAGCCCACAACGAAGACACCGGCTGTCAAGAAGCCGGTTGACGCAGCCAAGCCCGCAGCCAAGCCCGCAGCCAANNNNGNNNCNACGGCCCTGGATGATTCCGCCATTGGCACGGTCGCTCATCATGTTGTCCCGTCGCGGACTCGCCTGGCACGGCGTTTGGGTTCTGGGCACACCCCGCGGCTGCGTTCGGTTGTCGTGGCTCGCAACGTGTTTGACGTGCAACCGTCGCTGCGTCCGGAACTTCCCGGCAGCACGATCGCCGGACGCTAGATGGTGACGGGACTGGCATGAGCAACGCGGACGTCGCGAAGGTGCTGGTTGATCTGGCCGACCTGATGGAGATCCAGGGGGCCAACCCGTTCCGGGTCCGCGCCCATCGCAACGGGGCGCGGACGGTCGAGACGCTGGCCGAGCCCATCGCGTTGTTGGTCGAGGATCCCGAGCGGTCGCCCGAGGAATTGTCGGGGATCGGCAAGGACCTGTCCGAGAAGATCACCTCGATCGTCGAGACCGGTCAACTGGACCAACTCGATGAACTCCGTGAACAGGTTCCCGCCGGCGTGGTGGCGATGCTGCGGATCCCGGGCCTGGGACCCAAGAAGGTTGGCGTGCTGTTCCAGGACCTGGGCCTGGAATCGTTGGACGCCCTGGAGGCGGCGGCTTCCGAGGGCGTGATCGCCGAACTGAAAGGGTTCGGCACGAAGACGGAACAATCGATTCTCGAGGGGATTCCGATCGCACGCCAGGGCAGCACGCGGACGTGGCTGGCCACCGCACGGGTCGCCGTCGATCGGATCGTCGAGGATCTCTCGGAACTCGAATCGGTCACCCAGGTCAGCCTGGCCGGCAGCAGTCGCCGGTTGAAGGAGACCGTGGGCGACCTGGATGTTCTGGCGACTGTTGCCAAGGGAGTGGCGTCGGCCGAGGTGATGGAGGCATTGGCCGGTCACGAATTGGTCGAGGAGGTCTTGGCCCAGGGCGAGACAAAACAGCGAGTGAGATTGCTGGAACGCGAGGCGGGCGGTTTGGAAATGGACCTGCGGGTGGTGCCCGAGGAGTCCTATGGTGCGGCGATGCAGTACTTCACCGGTTCCAAGGAGCACAACATCGTTGTCCGTCGTCGCGCCCAGGAGCGGGGATTGAAGGTCAACGAGTACGGTGTCTTTGACGAGTCGGACAAGGCGGTGGCCGGTCGGACCGA
Organism: Planctomycetaceae bacterium; assembly: GCA_002724415.1. GTDB lineage: Bacteria > Planctomycetota > Planctomycetia > Planctomycetales > Planctomycetaceae > UBA8437. Next base: position 7,702 of record PBOU01000127.1, on the reverse strand, counting down.
GGAGGATGTCTACGACGCGGTGGGCCTGCCGTGGATTCCACCCGAGTTGCGCGAGGACCGGGGCGAGTTCGAGCTGGCCGAGTCGGGGAAGCTGCCAGAACTGGTCACGCTGGCCGACATCCGTGGCGACCTGCACATGCACACCACCGCGACGGACGGGACGGCGACGATCGAGGAAATGATCGCGGCGGCCAAGGCCAGGAAGCGGAAGTACATTGCGATCACCGATCATTCGAAGCGAGTCACGATGGCTGGCGGCCTGGACGCCAAGCGGCTGAGGGATCACTGGAAGCAGATCGACAAGATCCGCGGCAGCGTCTCGGGGATCGAGGTGCTGTGCGGGATCGAGTGCGACATCCTGGAGGATGCGACACTCGACCTGCCCGACGACGTGCTGGCCGAGGCCGACTGGGTGATTGCCGTGTTGCACTACGGATTGAAACAGCCCCGCGAGCAGATTGATGCCCGGCTGTTGACCGCCGTGCAGAACCCTCATGTCGACGTCATCGGCCATCCGTGTGGTCGGTTGATTGGCAAGCGTCCGGGGGCGGACATCAGTTATCCCGACCTGTTCAAGGCGGCGGCCGATCACGGGGTGATGATGGAGATCAACGCGCACCCCAGCCGACTGGACCTGGACGACCTGCACGCCGCGTCGGCCCGCGACCATGGCATTCCCATCGTGATCAGTACCGACGCGCACAGCACCGGTGGGATGGACGTGATGCAGTGGGGCGTGTGCCAGGCCCGGCGGGCGGGCCTGGAAAAGAAGGATGTGGCCAACGCCCGACCGTGGTCGCGGTTCAAGAAGCTGTTGCGCAACGGTTGACCCTGTGCCAACGTTGCAAACCCCAGATCGATGCTCAAGAATCAACTCCTCAAGTCAACCCGTTCTCCCAATCCAGGGGATTCTTCGATGACCTCCCGTTCTCCGATCGTGCTGCTGGCTGTATTCGCCCTGGCCGTTTCCTCGCTGGTGTCTGCCGAAGAGACCGGGAAGAAGGAGGCGAAGAAGGCCGCTGCGAAGCCGGTCAAGCTGAGAGACATCACCCTGACGGTGCCGCCGACGTGGCAGCAGGAGAAGCCTCGTAGCCGGCTGCGAGCCGGCCAGTTCAAGTTGCCGGCGGTCAAGGGCGACAAGGACGCCGCCGAATTGGCGATCTTTTACTTTGGTGGAACCGGTGGCGGGGCGGACGCCAACATCCGCCGTTGGATTGGCCAGTTCCAGTCCGAGGGTCGCAAGATGAAGGTCCTGCGGGGCGAGTCGTCCCAGGGACCGTACCTGCTGTTGGATCTCACCGGAACGTACAACCAGCCGGTGGGCCCCCCGATCCAGCGTCGCACCAAGCCCATGAAGGGGGCCCGCATGCTGGCGGTGATCCTGGCCGTCAAGGGCAAGGGCAACTACTTCCTGAAGTTGACCGGTCCCATGAAGACCGTCACCGCAGCCGCCACGTCACTGCGGCAGTCATTCGGAGCCGATCCCAAGAAGGAGAAGCCGTACGGGGCCGACGCGAAGAAGGACAAAAAGGACGGCAAGAAGAAATCGGAGAAGAAGTAGTCGGCCGCTGCAACCAGGGTGGCTGACAGTCGGGTCGGAGAGGTGGCAGAGTGGCCGAATGCACCGGTCTTGAAAACCGGCGTTGTGTAACAGCAACCGGGGGTTCGAATCCCCCCCTCTCCGCTTTTTTTCCAGAGGCCGTGGCCCCGATCTCTCGGCGCGTGTGGCGATGATGTTTTCCGGACGGTTCAAGCTGACGGTGTCCGGCTCGCTCACGCAGCGGGGCCCTCGCCGCCTGGTGACGTGACGGCCTGGGACCTCGTCAATCGATCGCCGAGAATCGCGACTCCGATCATCAGCCATGGCCAGGTCACGACCAGGATCGCGATGCCCAGGTAGATGGCCACCAGCAATGGTTGCGGGAGGTAGGCCACGACGCCCAGTGAAATCAGCGTGAATGTGCCAATCACCACGAACACCCGCGCAGTCCGCCGGTTCTCCTCTTGTGGCAGTGCCTGGGATGTCGAACCGATCTCCTCACCGCGGGTGCCCCAGAACAGGTCCACCGCCGCACGACGGTCAACGAGATCATTCTCGACATGGACAGTTCGGTCAGCCCAACGCATGGGCAACAGGAAGGAACGGCCTACAACGGCCACTTTGAAAGCAAGTGCTACCACCCTCTGTTCTGCTTCAACCAGTTTGGCGATCTGGAACGAGCCGTACTGCGGGAAGGGCAGGTCCACAGTGCCGACGACTGGCGGAGTGTTTTGGAGCCGGTGGTCTCCCGTTATCGAGGAACGAAGAGGCGTTTCTTCCGTGGTGATGCGGCGTTCGCCACATCGGAGATCTACGAGTTTCTGGAACAGGAGGGTTACCAGTACGTCATCCGCCTCCCAGCCAATGACGTGCTGTCCCGGGAGATCAGCGATCTGTTAACCCGGCCGGTGGGACGACCGCCGAACAAACCCATCACGTGATATGGCGTGTTCCTGTACCGGGGCGAGAGCTGGAACCGCTATCGTCGTGTGGTTGTCAAAGTGGAATGGCACCGGGATGAACTGTTCCCCCGTGTCGGCTTTATCGTTACCAACATGGACACGGCTGCGGAGGATCGTGTGATCAGATTCTACAACGGTCGTGGCACCGCCGAGCAGTGGATCAAAGAGGGAAAGTATGCTCTAAAGTGGACGTGGCTGTCCTGTCACCGCTTCATCGCCAACCAGGTGCGGCTGCAACTGTTCGCGCTGGCGTACAACCTGGGCAACTTTCTGCGGCGGCTGGCATTGCCACAGGGCATTCGGCACTGGTCGTTGACCACGCTGCGGGAAAAGCTGATCAAGATCGGGGCCAAGATTGTCCGTCATGCCCGCTACGTGACATTTCAAATGGCGGAAGTGGCGATTCCCCGGCGGCGTTTTCACCAGATCCTACGGCGGATCGAGCGGCTGAAAATGAAAAGACCGTTACCTGCACCAGGATGACGCTGTGCCTAGATACAGAATCGCCATTTTTGAAAACGAACGTGGGGACGGTGCGCTTCCAGCTTCGTTTTGCGGCACTTCTGAACGTTTCAAGAGTGTCAGGAAAGGCAAAAACACAACTACAATACATGGATTGTCACCCACACCGTGGTTGTCATCGGCTCAACCGACCGTTGGTGCAGTCGGAATCAATTCCATCTGGGAAATGTCGGCGAAGATGAGCGGAGTAATCCAGATCAAGGCGCGAGGAGACTGCACACGGCATCATCGAGCAGCGCATCTGCGGTCCGATCAGCTACAGCGGTTGTACGCTATGACATCCGGTCTCACCGAAACACAGACCAAGAATTGACACAATATGAACACACCATTTCTTCTGCGGCGACAATGGCCGACAACCGCAGCGATCCTCGGCGCGGTCGCTATGGGATTGGCATCCCCAAACTTACGGGCTTTTGCCGATGAGAAACGTGAACCTGGCGAGGTGTTGCTTGAGGATACGTTTTCTCGAGGCAATCCAGGGGCGTCGCCAGAGACGCTCGGCTGGACGCTCGACAACAAGCGCGGCAACAGCCGCTGGGTGCTGGCGAAGGATGGCGTTTGCCGCGTCCACCACGTGACCAAGGAATATGCCAACGATTCGCTGAGTCGCGAAGTGAACCTGCCATCGCGGTATTACCTGGACTTCGAAGCCAGGTTTCAAGAGCACGCCGGACTCAGCTTCGTTGCGGCGGCCGGTCGGAGCGGCGCTTCGTTCGCAGGCCAGGGAAAAGTCGTGCTGTGGAAGGTTCTGCCAAACCGGAAGCAGGGATTTGCCTGGCAAACCGTCCCCAAAACAATTTCGGTTGGAACCTGGCATCGATTCCGGATTCTTGTCGACATTGATGAGAAGGTGCAGCAGTTCTACATCGACGACATGGCGAAACCGGCGTTTCGTGAGGAAGGTCGAGATCTCCGCCTGCAGTCTGACTCAAAGCAACCGGCCGCCAAGTATGTCGAGTTCCGTGACTATGGGCTTGTTCAGCAGCCGACGGTCACCGAATTCCGCAAGGTCCGACTGGTGGCGCTCAAGCACGGGGAGATGCCGCCGGCAGATTCGTTCACGCCGTCGGCGATAGAAACAGCCATCGGACCGACTCCGGCACAGCTCTGGCAAAGGCCCGGCCGAGCCAAGCGGACCAAACCGAAACAACCTGTCGTTATCGGGAGCGATGTCGAACTGTTCGTCGATGACTACCTGATCGACACAGCGGAGAACACGCGGCGAAGACTGAACAAACCACATCCGCATCCGGACAACCCGGTTCTCATCGGCGATCGTCCCTGGGAAAACGGCATGGTGATCTTTCCCTCGGTCCGTTGGATCGACGGGAAGTTCCACATGTGGTACCTGGGCTGGGGCATGGTCTGGCCGTCACGCGAAGGCAAGGCTTCCATCGCTGACAGCAGTTTTCTGTGCTACGCGACCAGCAACGACGGAGTCCATTGGACTCGACCGAAACTCGGACACATCGAATACCGCGGCTCGCGAGACAACAACATCGTGCTGCGACACGAAGGCAGCCACTTCGACAGCTTTTCGGTCTTTCACCACCAGGGACAGGACTACCCGTTCCGGATGCTCGCTTACCAGGGACGCTGGCCCTATCGCGAGCCGCTCATCAAAGCCAAAGGTTACGAATTCCGCATCAAAGACCACGGACACTTTCCATTCCGCTCGAAAGACGGCATTCGCTGGGAGTACATGCAGTCCGAGCCCAAACCGGTCTGCGGTTTCGATCGCAGCAGCGCCAGTTACGACGCTCGCCGCGGGAAGTATTTGGGTTTCTGGAAGACGATGCACAAGGGCGTCCGCAGTCGGATGTATGCCGAGTCCGACGATCTGGTGCACTGGACAACACCGCAGAAGTCGCTGACACCGGAGTGGGTCGACAATCCGGCAAGCCAGGTCGACCCCGCGGGCACGCATCATTACGGGATGTTCGCGTTCAACTACGGCAATCAATACCTCGGCCTGCTGGAGATCCTCAACGACCTGACGAACAGCATGCATTTCCAGCTCATTTCAAGTCGCGATCTCAAGACATGGAATCGCCTGTCGGCTCCGGAGCGGTTTATCGCTCACGGCAAACCAGACAGTTGGAACAGCGGCGTCATGATGATGGCGAACACGCCACCAGTTCTTTTTCAGGACAAGCTGTGGTTCTACTACGACGGCCAGAACTACGGACACGGCGGCGGACGAAAGGCAGCCGACCGCCGTCGCAGCATTGGCGTGTCAACATTGCCCAGGGACCGCTTCGCCGCTCTGCTGCCGGACGACAAGTCGCAGGATGCAGTGGTGACCACGGTTCCACTCAAGCTTCACGGCAAACAGATCCACGTGAACGCAGCCGCACCCAACGGAATGGTCCAGATCGAAATCCTGGACGCGAAGGGTCAAGTCATCCCTGGTTTCAGCCGTGAAGACTGCAAGGCCCTTGTCGCTGGAGATTCGCTCAGTGCGCCTCTCACCTTCAAAAGCGGCAAGGCACTGCCAGCCGGCATCGTGCGCCTGCGTTTCATTCTGTTTGAAGCTGAACTGTTTGCTTTCCATGCAAAGTGATCGCCACCTGCACAACGCGACCAGCGGCCAATTGTCGAATAACAGGCGACCGAGTTGACGCTCGAATTCAACGGAAGATGGCGAAGAGCTTCAAGGCGCAGCGAGGAAAGGTTATTCAACTTCGATTTATATTCGAATATGGAAATCTGCATTCTTTCAAGTCGAGATGAAGGGAATAAGGAAGCGCGACTTATTCTCGACTGCGAAGGAATCGTGACGATGAGCAGGCAAGAGCGATGAAATGAAAACCAGCTATTCTGACGCTTGTGCTGTCTGTTCCGTCCTCGGCGTGGCCGGGGCGTGAACTGCTACGGCCGCCTGCATAGAACAACCTTTGCAGACGGCCGAGGGAAAACTTACCAGCAAAATAATCCTCTGAAGAAATCGGTTCACACCGACTTGATTTCATGTCTCAAAATCGATTTGCGGTTCACCATCTGTCGCAATGTCATTTCTTCCTGTTGGCACTCATCACGTATCCGCAAGTCGGGGGCGCGGAAGACAATACTCCGGTTCAGTTGCCGCCGGGTAGACGCCAGCTATTCCTGGACGACTATGCAATCGGCAGCATGGAGAACCTGACTAGAACGTTACATCAACCCGAGAAACGCGGAGCTGTCATTACTCCACAGCGGCCATGGGAAAAGTACCTCGTGCAGACCCGCAGCGTACCTGCCCGGGACGAGGAGCGAAACGTTTTTCAACTATGGGTCAACGCCATCGATCGTGAACCGGATTTCATGGCCGGGCCCACGTACTTTGAAAGTAAAGATGGAATTCATTGGACGAGGCCGATCCTCCGGCAATTCGAGTATGGTGGATCACGGGAAAACAACATCCTGGCTTTCGATCCCAAGCTGAAATGGCCTGCGCGAGCGATTACGAACGTGATACGCGATCCGCATGACGCTGATCCTGCGCGACGTTACAAAGGGTTCCTGGGTAAAGGCCGCGACCGGCGGCCGATTGTGAGTCATGACGGGATTCATTGGAAGCGACTGAACGTGCCCGTGCTCCGATCCAGCGACGAGTCGAACCTCAGTTACGACCCTGTATCACGGATTTTCATCGCGACGCTGAAACATGGTGGACGATACGGCCGCGCACACGCGATTTCGACCAGTCGCGACTTCGAGCATTGGACCAAGCCCAAGCTACTGTACCAAGCCGACGCCTGGGACCAACAGCGCGGCAAGGCGAGGATTCTAGCTCGTCTGGCGGATCCCAAACTGCAGGATCCCGTCTACAACCAACCCAGCTCCTACAAAGTCGACATCTACAACGTGGCCGTGTTTCGCTACGAGGACCTGTACATCATCCTGCCATCGATGTTTCACATTACCGGTCCGCGCCCCAACGGCAACGTAGATGGGTTCAAACATATTCAACTGGCCTGTTCGCGCGACTTGAATTCCTGGACACGACTCGCCAATCGCGAGCCCTTCATCAACACGTCGCCGGTTGGCGATGCCTGGGACACGATGGTCATGCTTCCGCCCAGCGCGCCGTTGGTGCGTGGTGACGAGTTGTGGTTTTACTATTCGGCAGGCAAATATCGTGGTACACCGACTAACCCGCCACCGCACCGGGGTGCGATCTGTCTCGCTGTCCTCAGACGGGATGGGTTCATGTCCCTTGATGCAGGCGATACCCCAGGTACGCTCACGACAAAACCATTTGTGACTCGCGCTTCGTCGCTGTACGTCAATATCGATTCGACTGGTGGGAAGAGCGTTGTGGAGGTGCTTGACCGTGAAGGGGCCGTCCTGGCTGTGTCAAAGCCGATGTCAGAAAACAAGCCACGTCGGCGCATCGCCTGGGCGCGAGGCGACTTGGCGGACGTTGCCGGCAAGGCGATCAGGCTTCGGTTCCATCTCCGTAACTCACGGCTCTATTCCTTCTGGCCGGACGGGTAGGCAGGTGCTTCTGACTGAAATCCCGCGGTCGCCGTTTACAGCCCGACTTACGTGTCCCGGCTCTTTCTTGACCTTCCCCCCTCCCGTTGTGCCAGTGGAAATGAGAGAATCAGCCGGATCTGAGTGATCCGGACGTGAAGTAGTCACGGCGGCTGACATAGAGAGCCCGCCCATAATACCACCAGGGACTTGGCTG
>PBOU01000126.1 GCA_002724415.1 Planctomycetaceae bacterium | reverse complement strand
TTTGACCGGTCCGGCTGCTGACCACGCGGTTTTGCCCGTGTCCCGATTCCTGGCCACGATGTTTTCGCCGTCGTGGTAATAGACTCGCCTGGGGCCGATAACGAGGGTCAGTGGCGCGATCCGGGTGCTGACCTGCCACGTTCTCTTTGCCGTGACGGCGTTCCAGGCGACGAGTCGGCGAGGTTGACGATTCCATTCGAATTGTCGTGCAACTCGCCCCTGGTCACCAAGGTTCAACTCGACGTTGTATTTCACCAGCGCCGAGTCGCCATCGTTGACCATCGCAAACACCGACTCGTTGTTGACCAGTATTTCTTCGGTGCCCGCGCTGTCGGGAAGATCGTGCAGGCGGCGGCCGGTGGCGGCGTCGATGACGCTCAATGGAGCCTTGAGTCCGAGTGTGACGTAAATCCGTTTCCCGTCAGTGACGAGGCGACGGGCGAGTTGCGTTGGGCCACTTTTGAGTGGCCAGAGATGACTGTGCCAATTCTTGAAGGGTTGTTTCCAGAGGACGGTTCCGTTGAAGGCATCCCGGGCCACGAGTTTCCAGTCGGGGGGCAATTGAATCGAGACACGAGAACCTTCGTCCATGATGTAGAACAGCCGGCCTCCCCCAGAGACCATCGCGCTCATGCTCGCCATGCGATCGTGGTGCCGTGACCATCGAGGACTGCCAATCCATTGCATGTGGCGTGGTGGCCCCACCTGGGTGTCGTGGGCCACCGCATTTCCGCTTGAGTCATGCAGGTAATGGGTCCAGTCGTCGATGTCACCTGGACGCGGTTTTTGATGACGCGCCCATCCGTCAGTCGAGCGTGTCATCAGAACACCCTGGGGAGCGAGGATCCTGAGCATCTCGGAACGGGGGATCCCCTGGGCATCGTCAACGATCAACAGGTTGGCCAGGCCGTCGACAAGAGGCAGTTCACTGCCGGCCAGTCGGCTGGCAGTCACATGGCCATAGACTCCTCGCTTGAGCAAGTGTTTTCGGGCGGAATCGATGCTTGTGGCATCGCGGTCCAGGCCGTGGACCTGGAATCGCGAATTGATTCGCAAATTTCCGGTGAGTTCACCTTCTCCACAGCCAAGATGAATCACCAGGCCGCCCTGGATGCCGGATTCCCGAATCACGTCGGCAGCCTTGGTGGGTGCGGCTGCCGCAAGGGGGCTGTATGAGGCCGCGAAAACGCCGCATGCCAGGAGTGTCAACTGGAGTTGGAAACTCAGCCGGTTAAACATGGCGAGAGCCCTGTCGAGAGAGAGAGGAGAGGTTAGCCCAGGATGCCTGTGTGGATTTCGCCGTGTACATTGGTCAGGCGACGTTGGATCCCATTGTGGTAATAGGTCAGGCGGGTGTGGTCGAGGCCTAACAGGTGGAGCATCGTGGCATGGAAATCGTGCCAGGGCATCGGATGTTCGGCGGCCTTCCAGCCGACATCGTCGGTGGAGCCGTGGGAGGCTCCACGCCGTACACCGGCTCCGGCCAACCAGCCGGAAAAACCGTAACGGTTGTGGTCGCGGCCAGGGCCAACGGCGTTGGCGGCCGATTGTGCAAACGGGGTTCTCCCGAATTCGGTGGTGAACATCACCAGCGTGTCGTCAAGCATGCCGCGCCGCCGAAGATCCTTGAGCAGTGCGGCGACAGGCCGATCGATCCGGGATGCCTCGAATCCGTGGTTTTGCTTGACGCTTTCGTGAGCGTCCCAACTGGCGCGTGGGCTCCCGGCGATAGGGCCTCCCGAGTAGATCTGAACGAATCGGACCCCCTGTTCCAGCAGGCGACGAGCCAACAGGCAGCGACGGCCACAATCTGAGGTGGTCTTGTCGTGCAAACCGTACATGTCCTGGATATGCCGCGGTTCTCCCGAAAGATCGCTGACCTCGGGGACGGACGTCTGCATCTTGGCGGCCAATTCGTAGCTTCGGATACGGGCGTCCAGGAGGCTGTTGCTTGTGTCACTGTGGGCTTTTTGTGACAGCGAAGCCAGGAAATGTTTGACGGCCTCATCGCGGCCGGGCGGTTGTTCTGTTGATGGAAAGAGGTCACGGACCGGTTGGTTGCCGCCCTGGAAAACGATGCCCTGGTGTTGTGCGGGTAAAAAACCGCTGCTCCAGTTGCTGGCTCCACCGTTTGGCCCACCCCGAGCATCTGGGAGTACAACAAACGTCGGGAGCGACTGTGATTCGTTGCCAAGTCCGTAAGAAAGCCAACTTCCGGTGGAGGGGAATCCGTTGGCTCCGAAGCCACTGTTCAGAAAAAACAGGGCGGGCGTGTGATTGGCAGAGTCCGAGACCATGGACCGTAGCAACAGAAGTTCGTCAGCCATGCCCGCGATGTGTGGGAACATGTCGGAAATCCAGAGGCCACTTTGGCCTCGCTGTTTGAATTTCCAGTCGCTGCGACGGAGGAGTCCGACACGGCCGAAAAAGATGTCGGGTGTTTCGTCGGTTTTCAGTGACTGGCCGTGGTGGCGGTCGAGTTCTGGCTTGTGGTCGAACGAGTCGACGTGACTCATGCCGCCGATGAGCGAAATCTGTATGGCCCGACGCGCTTTGGGCAGCGTCCCTGGAGTCGGGGGGGCTGAGTCGGCTGGTGAGTCGGAACCCAACAGTCCGGCGACCGCGGTGGCGGCCAGGCCGTGGCTTCCCCAGTTCAGGAGTTGACGTCGATCGAAAGTCTGGTAATCGGCAATCACGGTTTACTCGATGATCACGAAGTCGTTGACATTGAAGAGCCCGCGGCACAACGCAGCCAGCCCGTGTTTTTGGACAAGTTCGGCCGAGAGGCGGTGCTCGCGGTTGTTNGGTGCACGCTGGATGGCGAGTTGCCACGCCCGGTTCACTTGTTGCCCAACATCGTTGCCGGTTTCCCGGGCGATTCTTTGGGCCATTCGGGTGGCCATGCGGAGGATGAAAGGGTTGTTGAGTAGGCTCAAAGCCTGCAACGGTGTGGTTGTCACATTTCGTGTGGGCGCGGCGGTTGAGGGGTCGGGGCAGTCAAAGGTGTCGAGAATCGCGGTGCGACCACCGCGAGGTGTGAATCGATAGACGGTCCGTCGATGCAGCGCCGGGTCGTCGCGGTCGATTGGTTGGTAGTAGTTGGTTCCGTTGTTGGGGATGATTGAAACGTCCTCGAAGCCCGGGCCACCTCGCTGTGGGTTGAGTTGGCCCGCGACGACCAGAATGGAATCTCGGACGACCTCGGCCTCGGCTCTCCTTGGGGTGACTCGCCACAACANCCTGTTTCCGGAATCGATTGCCAGNCCGTCCGGGTTGGACTTCGATCCCTGGCGGTAGGTCGATGAGAGCAGGATCCGCCGGTGGAGCGACTTGAGCTTGAATTTGTCCCGGACGAACCTCGACGTGAGCCATTCGAGTAACCGGGGATGGCTGGGCTTTCCACCATTGAAACCGAAGTCGCTGGGAGTGGTGACGAACCCCTGTCCGAAATGGTAATGCCAGACGCGGTTGACGATGACACGCGCGAAGAGTCCGTTGCCGGGTGATGTGATCCAGTTGGCGAGCCTCTTGCGGCGTTCGGCATCACCGGAGTTGGATGCGAGTTGAAATTCGGCGGAGAGTCCCGGGACGGCTGCAATGCCCCCCGGTTTAACAACGGGTCCGTAGTTGGTGACACTTCCCCGGATGTGTACTTTCATTTCCGAGGGCTGGCGTGGGGTGACGGTGTAGAGCTTGGAACGGCTTTTCTGGTTGAGCCTCTGTTGCTGAGCCAGGAGTGGGGCGAGTTGCAGTTTCAATGCGGCGTGTTTTTTGCGTTGTGCCGGATTCATGGCGGCGAGCAACTCGCGGGTCGGAACGAAAGAACTTGGTTTGCCCGCTGAGGCTGCAACAGCGGCCGGTGACAGCGCGCGATCGTACAGGCGGGCTTCAAGAATGCGAGCGGAAAGCATCTTGTTGCTTCCGGCAGGTCCGTGCCTCAGTCCAAAGACGATCTCGGACTTTCCTGGAGCGTAGCGTTGGAAGCCGGTCTTGTAGGGTTTGCCATACAGAAGTCCATCACGGTACCCCGTGATCGTTCCGTCTGCTTGGTAGGTGATGGCGAAGTGGACGGGCGTGGTGGTGGCCCGGGATTCTTGCGGCGCCGAGAATGACTGCGTGCGGACGAACCCGTTGCTGCCCGCCATCCATTGGCCAGGTTCGCGTTCACCGAAGACGATCGAATCGAACACCTGCCCACCGGGGGTCTGGATGCTGATCGCGCCACCGCCTCGCTGGGTGAGGTTGTCGAGTAGAATCCACGCTTCGAGTGTCTTTTCGGCGAGCGGAGTGTCGAGTGTGGAGGTCTGCACATAGGCCGTTTTGCCGTCGAGTACCAATGCCCCGTTTTCGAGNCGTGCTCCNCCGATCGCNCGCCCATGCAACTTCCCGATGGCGTCGCGGAGGTTGTCGTCAAAATGCCATTCGGCAAAAGGGCGAGGTCGATTGGAACGGTCGTCCTTGGTTGGGAACTCCTTGCGTTTTTTCAGGATCTTGTTTCTGACGGTCGTTTCAATGCCGCGAAGTTGAACTTCTAGCGCCGAAACTCGTTTTGACAAAACGGCCAACTCTTCGGCGACACTGGAATCCGCCACCTCACGTTCTCCGTGGTTGACGCCATCCAACGCCGCGATAACCCGGTAATACTCGGTCGTGGGGATCGGGTCGAATTTGTGGTCGTGGCACCTTGCGCAATTGACCGTGAGCCCCAGGAACGTCTGGCCCACGCTNGCGGCAAGGTCCTCCAGCTCGTCTTGCCGTGCGAGAAGCTTCATTCGTTTGCTGCCACCGACGACGGTGTTGTGGACTCCGGCGACGAGAAAACCTGTCGATGCCGCTCCCTGACGCCCAGGCAACAGGAGGTCGCCAATCAATTGCAGCCGAACGAAACGGTCGTACGGCATGTCCTGGTTCAATGCTTCGATGACCCAGTCGCGATAGGGCCAAAAGTTTTTTCTGGGCGCGTTGCGTTCAAATCCGTTGCTTTCGCCAAAGCGAACGACGTCCAACCAGTGGCGGCCCCAGCGTTCTCCATATTCGGTAGAGGCAAGAAGGCGGTCCACCAGTTTCGAATAGGCGGCATCGGTGGGGTTGGCGACAAAATCCGCAACAGTTGCGGGGTCGGGGGGCAGTCCCGTCAGGTCAATGTGAAGGCGGCGAACCAACTGCCGGGGAGTTGCCGGTGCAGTGGGCGACAGGCGGTTTGCCGAGAGGCGGGCAAGGACGAATCGGTCAATGTCACCTCGAGGCCACTTCTTGTCTGCGACGGTCGGTGGCGTGGGGGCAGCGAGTGGCTGGAGAGACCACCAATCGGTCCCGGCTCGTGTGGTCGTCGTGTAGCGGTAACGGTCGATCGGATCTGTTCCCCAGCGAGCACCTTCGAGAATCCACCGTTTCAACAACGCCTGTTCGGTTGTTGAGAGCCGCTTTTTGGGGGGCATTTCGCCAGCGACGACCCGCTTCCACGCCAGGCTGGCCTCCAGGCGTCCGGGAACAAAGGCGGGGCCGGTTTCCCCACCACGGGTGGCTTCCCGATGCGCCGTGAGGTTCAGTCCTCCCTTGGGGGACGTGCCGCTATGACAGTCCAGGCAACGGGTTGCCAGTAGTGCGGCGACCGATTGGTCGAAGTCGACAGGGCGGGTGGGGTCAGCGGCCAGCGAAGTGGACGTGAGGCCAGTGGCCAATATCACGGCGAAAAACAACGGGTGGAATGTGGTGCGTGTCATCTGGGTGAACGATCGTATCCTGGGTGAGGACTGTCGATAACGGCGTCCATTCTTGCCGATACGCTCCGCCAGTGCGAGCGGATGGCGCGGCGGCGGTTCCCATGCTGTGCGGGAGTTTCGGGGCGCGGCGATTCGGTGATGCTGTCGGTCCTCCAAAACAGCGGCCGGTTCTTCGCCGTGGGAAAGGGGCGACTGGCGTCAGGCGACACACTGCCCCGGAGGGACCCTTCGCGAGTTGACCGATGGGACGGTTTTCCTCACTGTCGGATAAACCTTCCAGTTGCGATGCTGGCGGATGGTTGATCACTCCTCGTGTTCGGTCGGGCCGGCTTTCCCTTTCAAGGATCATTCGAAATGTCCACAGTCTTTGTCAGCGGCCCGACGGGCTGTATCGGCGCGGCTACGGTTGTGCACTTGTTGGAGAATGGAGTCGGCAATGTGGTGGGATTCAGCCGTCGGGAGGATTTCAGTCGCATACCACGGGAATACCATGATCGTATTCGGTTTTGTGCAGGAGACATCACCAATCCTGAGCAAGTGACGGCAGCGATTGTCGAGGCCGCACCGATGGCGATCATTCATTTGGCGGCCTACCAGACGCCGGACTGCCAGGCTCGGCCAATGGAGGGGCTGGATGTCAACGTTTTGGGGACAGTGAACATGTTTCGTGCTGCGAGTCAATTGGGTGATTCGCTCGAGCGTTTTGTCTACGCGAGTTCAGCAGCGGTTTATGGACCGAGGTCGTTGTATGCGGGTGATTCGGTGACGGCAGGTTCGGCGTATCTCCCGCCGAACCTGTATGGGTACTGGAAGGTGGCCGGTGAAGGCGTGGCCCAGGCGTTTCATGCCGAAACGGGCGTGCCGACGGTCAGTCTCCGGTTGGCGACGACTTATGGTCCCGGGCGGGATCTCGGTTTGACTTCGGCTCCGACGACGGCGATCAAGGCTGCGGTGTTGGGGCAGAGATACCGGTTGCCCTATCACGGTCGCGAGCATTTCCACTTTGTCGAAGATGTGGGCGCCGGATTTTCCTTGTCGGCCATTGACCCGTTTGACGGGTACGACGCACTGAACCTTCGTGGACGGACGGTGGAAACGCAGGTGTTTCTCGAGGTACTGCAGAAGGCGTGTCGGGACGCCGGGATCGCAGATTTCGATATCGCCGTGGAGGACGACGCAACGACGATGCCGTTTGTCTGCGATCTCGATGCGCAAAGCACCGTCGAGTTGTTTCCCCGGATGCCGTTGACCTCGCTCGAGGAGGGGGTGGCCCGGTCAGTTGACCGGTTCCAGGCCATGGCCAGTGCCGGCGAGTTGTCCGGCGTGTAGTTGACACCGGGTCGGCGCAGGTCACTCGCGGCAATCGAGCCGATGCGAGTGTTTCCGTCCGGTGGATGCCACAGTGAGGCTATTTTGCCTGGGCCAGTGCAGGGAGGCCGTAGGGTTCCCGGTAGGACTTGCCCAGCAGTTTGTCAGCGGCGGGGTTGCCAAGGAAGCGTCCTGCGGTGCTGTCGAAGGTCAAGGCACTGTTGGTGTCGTAGGCGATGTTGCCGAAGTGGACCAGGGCACACGAGAGGTGCGCCGTTTTGGCGTTGGCCCGTGTGGTGGACCGCCTTGTGCGGACTGCGGACAAAAAATCGTCCATGTGTTCGGCGTATCCACGTTGGCCGCGAAGTTCCTTGCCTTCGGTTGGCCCTCGCTGGCTCTTGGGGCCGAGGAATGTGCTGAAAGCTCCCCGACGCGAAAAGACCATGTAGCCCTTGGTCCCATAGAAAACGTTTCCATTGTCGAAACCGTGCATGCCATAGGCCGTGAACGGGTAGTTTTCGTAGACCATGACCTTACCATCCGGGAATTCGTATCGGACGATCATGTTGTCGGGGTAGTCGGAACTGTGGCCGTGAAGAATCATTCGGCCGCCTCCGGCTGAGACTTTACTCGGCAAAAGGTCGTTGCCCAGCCCCCAGCGAGCCATGTCGATGTCGTGAATTCCGTCGTCGCCGATTTCGCCGTTGGCGTAATCTTTGAATCTCCGCCACGACACGTGGAAACGATGAGGGTTGAAGGCCCGCTTTGGGGCCGGGCCCAGCCAGCGTTCGTAGTCGACTCCGGTCGGCGGTTTGCTGTCGGGGACGGGCTTGACCACGTTCCGTGTCTCGGCGGTCCATGCTCTGGCGACCATCACCTCGCCAATCAGTCCGTCCTTGAGCAGGCCCTCAGCCTTGGCCGTGACGGCACTGCTGCGCATCTGGCTGCCTTGTTGGACAACACGACCGTGACGTTTGGCGGCCTCGATCATCATCGGTCCCTCGTTGAAGACGTGAGAGAGAGGCTTTTCGACGTAAACGTCCTTTCCCTGGGCGAGGGCTGGCAAGCCGATCGGGGCGTGCCAGTGGTGGGGAGTGGCAATGATCACCGCATCGACGTTGGAGTCATCGAGGACGTCTTCGAATTTCTGAGTCGTGCGTGGAGCATTCGACTGGAAGTTCCCGATGATGGCCTGTTTGGCGCGGATTTGACGAGGGTCAACATCGCACAACCACGAGAAGTGAACATCTTCTCGTCGCTGGACCAGCCCCTTGACATGGTGGCCCATGATTCCGCCGCACCCAATGATCCCCAGGCGGACGGTTTTGGATTGTGGCTTTCCTGCGGCGTGGGCTCCCACGATTCCGGTGGCGGCCACCGCGGTGGTCGTGCTGGCGGAGTGCTGGAGGAACTCTCGGCGGTTGGTGTCGTTGGTCATGGTTGTGTCCTATCGGGGACCTTTTGGGGATGGTCTTCAAGCAATGGCAAGCCATAGGGAGTGAACAGGAACATCATGCTGCCGTATCCGGTCTGTCCGTTCAAGTTCTCTGTCGGCAGGTTCTTGAGTCCGGCGGCAATCAAGGTGTGCAGGGCCTCTCGTCCGATCCTCTTGTGTTCACGGTTTCCGGTGAGTTTGGACTCGTACGCGATGGCCTGTGCGATGAGCGCGGCTGGAGAATTTTGTCCCGATGGTGGAATGTGTCGCATGTGTTTGCAGGTTGTGGTGCGGTAGGCCTTGTGCTTTTCGTCCCAGCAACCGCGGATCAACTGGTCGATGCCGGCGGTCAACCCCACGAGCACCTCGGGGTCGCCTGTGGCCTCGTGGTAACGGGCCAATCCGCTGAGTGTGAGTGCCAGCATGTAGGCGTTCTGGCCGCGGCACCGTCCGGCGTCGCTGGCTTCGCTGCAGTGGCCGAATGCCAACTTGATGACCCAGCCGCGGTCCGGGTCGAGATGTTGCCTGAGTCGCCTCCATTGGCGAGTGGCTGCAGCGAGGTAGGCCTGGTTGCCGGTGGCGTCCCAAGCGGCCATCATCATCTGGAGCGGCCAGCCAATTCCCCGCAGGTGATCGGTGTAACGGGTGGGAGTCCGTCGGGCCATGGCGTCGGACACCATGACGGCGACTTCCTGGGTCCTGCGGTCACCGGTCAGCAGGAAATGATCAAATGCACCGCCAATCCAATGGTGGCCCAGGTCCACGAGTCCCAATTGGTATGCCCCCTTCATGATCAGCGGGGCGATGTCGTGGTATTTTTCGCCGTCGTAACGACCGTAATAACCACCGGTGTGTCCTACCGAATGAGCCCAGATTGCACCGGGTTCGATTTGCCAACTCCCGCCATATTCGCGGATTGGTTGGTTGACCGCATGGACGACATCCACGTCGACCAGGTGGCGAGCCGCGGGTTCGGCCTGGTCGAAAAATCGCCGATCGCCGGTCCGGAGATATTGTTGGAAGAAGCACCGCGTGGTGTCGTACTCGAGATTTCCCCAGGAATCCCATGGTATCGAATACCAGTCGCCGAAGTTGAGCAGTCCATACTCTCGGACCTCCTCCTGGCCGTGCATGTGCTTGTCGAGAAAACCGGAGAACCACTTGTCGTACGCTGCGGTGGGGCCGGGGCGGGCGGGCGGCATCGCTCCCAGGACGGCTGTGGCGGCGATTCGTTCGGGCGTCGCCTGGGCGAGGAGTCGTTGCTGGCGTGACCGGAAATGGTCATCGAGTGTTTCGGGGGTCGGTTTTCCGGTGAAAAAAGTTGCCCACATCTCGTGCGTCTTGGCGACTCCAATCTTGAATGAGTATTCGCCGTTTCGCAGATAGTAAAAGAGCTTGGCCTCGTCGCGAATTGGCCGTCCGTCGTAAGTGCCCTTGGCGAATCCCGGGAGAATTCCCACTGAGAGGCCTCGTTGTCCGACAGAAAGGGACTTGGGCCAGTTTTGCCAAAAATGACGCACGCCGACGGCAATGCCGCCCTGGCGATTCCATGTGGCCGCCCAGCCAGACGCCGTCCGGCCGGCGGGCTGGTTGTTCACTCGAAAGCGTCGGTCATCGACTTGGAACAACCGTGTCGGGTCCGTGCGGGGCCCCTCGAGGTGATAGAACGCGGGATCGGTTCCGGCCAGTTTCCACCCACAGGTCAACGAGGCGACCTGGCTCATGGTCTTGGCAGCGTTGTCGTTGACAAACGTGTAGTCGATCCGAATGTCCGGTTTGCCACGAAAGAGATGCAAACGAATGATGTATCGGAAAAAATGTCCGTTCTCGTTCTTGTGAGTGCCTTTGAGTTTCAGGCAGGTTCTCAGGGGGCCTTGTTGTTCGCGAGTGATCTGTATGGGGGAGCGATGGGCGTGGAATTG
>PBOU01000125.1 GCA_002724415.1 Planctomycetaceae bacterium | reverse complement strand
CGGATTGTTGGAAGAGTTCGGGCCCAAGCGAATCCTGGACATGCCTATTTCGGAAGCACTTATCCTCGGCTCGGCAGTAGGGGCTGCCGTGACTGGTCTCCGGCCCGTGGCGTCGTTGAGTTTTGTCGAGTTCACGATGGGAGCGATGGACGAGATCATCAATCAAGCGGCGAAGTTCCGCTACATGTTCGGTGGTCAAGTCAGCGTTCCGATGGTGGTCAGAGCATCTGATGGCGTCCTGAGGTCGTCTGGTGCCCAGCATTCAGAGAGCTTTGAGGCGTTCTTTTCCCACATGCCCGGCCTGAAGGTCGTTGCTCCTTCTAATCCGGCTGACGCCAAAGGACTGCTCAGGTCCGCAATCGCTGATGATGATCCAGTCATCTACTTGGAAAACAAGAAGATCACTTTCCGGAAAGGTGTAGTCCCGGAGGAGGACTATCGAATCGCATTGGGTGAAGCCTCGGTAGCGCGTTCAGGATCAGATGTCAGTTTGATCGCCTACTCCGTGATGGCCCAGCACGCGCTAGAGGCAGCGCAGGTCCTGCTCGAAGAACATTCGGTAGACGCTGAAGTTGTCGACTTGAGAAGCCTTGTCCCGCTTGACATTGAAAGCGTTCTCGCCTCGGTAGCCAAGACTCGCAGGGCAGTCATCTGCCATGAAGCTTGGACTTTCGGTGGGTTTGGAGCTGAGATCTCTAGCCAGATCAACGAACACCTATTTGGCGAGTTGGCGGCACCCGTTCTTCGCGTGGGTGCTGGATCAGCTCCGATTCCGTTTAGTCCACCGCTAGAGCGGGAATTGGTGCCGGAAGCATCGGAAGTGGTCGAGGCGGTCCTACGAACGATGAAGTGTTAGGTGCTTTGGGCAGGGGTCTCTACTGGCTACCCGAAATGATGTTTGCTAGCGGTTCGCCAATCTGAATGGATTCGGGACTGGGGTGACGGAGCACCTGCAACTGACCGTTTGCAGGTGATTCGACCTCTAACTCCGTCTTCTCTGTTTCGATGGAAGCGAGTGGTTGGCCCTCGGAGACGGACGATCCGTCGTCGACGAGCCATTCCAGTAGGACGAATTCCTCCACGACGCCCATCTGAGGGACTACTACGGGAACCGATTCCATAGCCATACCTTCTTGGTCAAGTTTCTCTGCGGTAGCCGGGTTGGTCCTGGGCAACTACCGGTTAGATGTGTCCGTGACGGTCGAAGCTCTCCAGCGGTGTTGAGCCGCTTTGAACCTCTGCCCGCACGAGAGCTTCGGCTGCGATGATCTCTTCTGCCTTCTCGAGTACTTCAGCAATGTTCCGCTCGGGAACCACCAGAACCCCTTCGAATTCGGCGAAGATGAGATCGCCCGGGCTGATCGTGACATCCCCGATCTCAACTGGGACCTGGTGCCCCACCATCTCCCATCGCCCGATGGCGTTCTTTGGACTGAGATCCCGGTAGAAGACTTGAAAGCCGATGTCCCTAAGCCCTTCTACGTCCCTCAGGTTGCCATCCAGCACGACTCCTGCGCACCCCTGGGCTTTGGCAGCGTTGGCGGTCAGTTCCCCAAAGTGTCCGACCGTCGAACCGCGATTGACGGAAACGAGTATGGAATCGGGCTTTAGTTCTTCGAATACGTTCAGGTAGGAGGTGATTCGCTCGACTCCTGCGTCCCAAGACACCACTGGTTCAATTGCAGAACCAAGCACTGTGTGTGCGATGCCAACCATTCTCTGCTCGGGAAATAGAGGCCTTAGGGCGCTTGGAAGCACAGGCTCCTCAATGCCGAGCTCGTACATCGCGTCGCAAACGACGCCGATGTAGAGACCTCGGTACCGGTCGCAGAACTCCTTTGTGGAGGCCAACGGAATTACCCGGACTCTGTGCCCAAGAAGTGGGCAGTGGCCAGGGCATAGATCCGCATCGATTTGGCGACGCTCGCAATCTCTAGGTATTCGTTGGGGGAGTGGGCCAGTGGAAGTAGCCCGGGTCCGAATGCGGCGACCGTGGGTATTCCGGCAGTTACCTGAAAGTGGGGAGCATCGGTTGCCCCGGGAAATGCCTCAAGTCTCGGGGTCGATCCCAGGACCTCCTGAGAGGCGGTCAGTAGTGCTCCGACGACAGGCTCCTCTGGTGAGATCTCAGTCGCCCCAACCCAGGTTTCAAATACAAGCTCTGCATTGAGTTCGGGATCCTCGCTCATGGCGACGTCAAGGAAGTTCTGCAGATCGTTCTCCATGGCTTCCTGTGTCATTCCTGGCAGAGTTCGGATATCACACGCAAACTCTCCGAGACCCGGGCAGATCCCATAGAACACCCCACCTTGGACCATTACTCCCACATTGACAGTGGGGCCCAGAGGAGAGAGCGGGTGTTCAGGGTAGGTGAGGCATTCCTTGAGGTCTTTGTCCATCCGACTCATCAGTCCGGCCATCTTCACGCTGGCGTTTATTGCCGGCAGTCGATCGGTGATGCTGCTATGCATCTGAGTTCCTCGGACTATGACCTTGAACAGTGCGGCACCTCGTGAGACGAGATGGAGAGCCTCCCATTCCTGGTGCACTCCGCTTGGCTCACCGATGATTGCCGCATCGGCTTCCAGAAGGCCTTCTTCGGCCAGCCACTTAGATCCCTTTACCGAACCCGCTTCTTCATCGGCGGTGAAGACCAACTTCAGGGTTCCAGCAGGAAGTCCAGCCTTTTTCAGGCCGGCTGCTGCGTAGGTCATTGCTGCGACCGCGGCTTTCATATCACCAGAACCCAGGCCGTAAAGCTTTCCTTCGGAAACTACGGGGTCCCAGGGGTCGGTATCCCAGGCGGTTAGGTCACCTGCTGGCTTGGTGTCTATGTGGCCAGAAAGGATGAGTGATGGGCCGGACTTGGCCCCTTCAACTTCTGCCAGAACGCTGGGTCGCTCTTCTTCGGGACCGATGGTTCTGACGTCGTCAATGCCTAGGTCTCTGAGTCGGTCAACCACCATTTGCGCGACTGCCCGTTCATCTCCCGGAGGATTGGCGCTGTCAATAGCGATCAGTTCTTTGGTGAATTCGAGTACCTCGTCCTCGTATGAGTCGAGAACCCCCAGTAGTTCCTTCAATGTGTCCTGTTTCCCTTCTGCTCTCAATGCCTATGACGTCTGCGACTGGGCTTTCTCGATGAAAGATGACAGGGCGTCAAGGCCAAGTTCGATATTTTCACGGTCGTTTGCTAGAGAGATCCTGATGACCTCGTTGCCCCCTGGTCCGAACACCTCGCCGGGAGCCACAGCTACTCCTGTCTCTTCGAGTAGGCGAAGAGAGAAATCGAGGGGGGCCAGTCCAGATTTCGCTATGTCGATAAGCATGTAGAAGGTGCCTTGGGTGCGGAAGCCCTCTAGGCCGAGCTCCAGCAGCCGAGTCCAGGCAGAGTCTCGATTTTCTACGTACGCCGAGCGCATTGCTTCGATTGGTTCACGTGGGCCGGTCAGCGCTGCCTCGGCAGCCTTCTGGGAGATGGTGCTGGGGCACGAAACCTGTGGCTCCTGGAGTGTTCTCAAGATTTGAGCCAAAGCAGGTGGTGCCACCACGTAGCCGACCCGCCAGCCGGTCATCGAATAGACCTTTGAAAAACTGTAAACAGAGATGATCGGCATGGAGGTATCGACCGATCCGGGCGACAGGTAGGGGAGTCCGTCGTCAAGGATCAATTGGTCGTAGACCTCGTCGCTGATAACCCATACGCCACGCTCGGAAGTGACTGAGAGAATGGCTTCGATTCGTTCTGGAGGGAGCATCGCCCCGGTTGGATTGTTCGGCGTATTGAGAAAAAGTGCCTTTGTCCGTGGCGTCACCAGGGAGGCGATTCTGTCGGGGTCTGGTAGGTAGCCATCGTGTCGCTCTAGCTCGTAGAAGACGGGCTGCCCGCCGAGCAGACGGACGGTTTCGTCCATGTTTGGAAACCCGGGCGTTGGTAGAAGTACCTCATCACCCGGGTTCAGAAGTGCTGCGTAGATGGAGTAGAGCCCGTTCATTGCTCCCGGGGTAACTACAACCTGGTCGAACGCGGCCTTGAACCCATTTACCTTCTGAATCTTGTCGACGAGTAGCTCGCGCAAGGAGGTGAGGCCGCCGTTTGGGCCGTAGCGGGTGTAGCCGGCGGCTGCAGCGCTGCTGGCGGCATCGATTATGTGTTGCGGGGTGGTGAAGGAGGGCTCGCCAACCTCCAGCCGTATCGCATCAGGGTTTTGGTCTGCGGCGTCAAAGAGAACCCGGATAGTCGAGCGCCTCAGGTCGCGAGCTCTATGCGAGAAGGCAAGAGACTTTTTGAGATCGGTATCTGGGCTCACTGGAGGCTTCCGGCTGCTGGGATAGGAGGTCTAATCGTCATCCGGAGAGAGTTAGGAATCTTGCGCCTCGAGGTCCGGCCTTTGGCCCGGATCAAAATAACGAGCCGCCCAGTCGGCTCCCTGCCAAGTCGTTAGTCGACCCTCTCGAGGCACTAGGCGCACTAGGTAGCGTTCCCAATCGTGTGATGGAACCAACTGCTCTGCGCCGTCTGGCCCTGCGTACCGGCACGCCATTTCTTCAGCCACTGGAAGCCAGGCTGAACCCTCAGCGATGGCGGGGCCTTCAACGATCTCAGCGGAGCATTGTGCAATGACCTTCCGGACTCTTGGATGGGCCAATTCTTCAATACAGATCGAACAGCGTGGCTCACGCTTGAGGTCCTCAACCCAGAGGCTGTACTTGCGCCCAACAACGAAAAATGCGCCATTCGACCACTGGTACCAAAGGGGTACTGTCATTGGCCAACCGTCTTCCTTGATGGTCGTCAACTTGATTAGCCATGTGCTGTCAGGGGAGGCGAGGAATTCCTCTACTTCGGAGGAGTGCATCCCCCCGGCTGCCCCTTCCTCGTAGAAGCGTTCCTGGCTGAATTCTTCTGGCGGAGTTCCGTCCGAGTTCGTCATCGACCACTTCTCCTTCTTCTGGGTTGTAGAACGGTGGCTAGCGCTCGACGTGGAACAGTCTTGCGTAATGCTATAAACTTTTCAATAGTCCACCTGGTGGATGCCTCACTCGAGGTTGGTTGTGAGTGCCTAAAGAATCGGCGACATTCCCACCTGGTTGTGGAAATCGATCATCGAAGGGCGGGTAGGCCCTGAGGCCAGACAAGACCATCTATAGAGAAAATAGGGATCAATGAGATTTGGAGCTCGCCACGGACGCTCTTGCCTAATCGGTGAGGGTTGCTATCTAGATGTGCAAGATACGTCGGCGGGCGAGTTCAGCGAAGACCCAATGGAAGTTCTTGAGCGCTGGTCATCGTTCAGAGAATGGGCGCGTAGTCAGGATCTCGCAGAAGGCCTCCCTTACCAGGATCGCGATCTCACATGTCCAGTGCCTGCTCCAGGCCAGATCTTTGCAATAGGGCTCAACTATCGTGACCATGCAGTGGAGTCCTCCATGGAGATTCCTGATAATCCCATGGTCTTCACGAAATATCCGTCCTCCCTGACAGGACCGCGGGGCGATATACACCTGGTTCCTGGAAGTTGCGATTGGGAAGTGGAGATGGTCGCAGTGATAGGGGAGCGGGCACGCAATGTCAGCGAAGACGACGCTTCGCAAGTGCTTGCGGGACTGACTGTTGGACAAGACGTGAGTGAGCGCGAACTTCAGCTTCAAGGCACAAATCCGCAGTTCAGTCTTGGAAAATCACATCGGACGTTTGCACCGTTGGGTCCGTGTGTGGTGACTCTCGATGAGTTTGACAATCCATGGGATCTGGGCATCCGGTGTGAACTCAACAACGTCGTGGTGCAGGAGGCGAGGACGTCGCAATTGCTGAATGGAGTCCCTGCATTGGTTAGCTACCTATCCGGCGTTTGCGAACTGCGCCCCGGAGACCTGGTCTTTACTGGGACTCCTTCCGGGGTAGGGCTCGGCCGGACGCCCCCTCAATACTTGGATGCAGGTGATGTACTGGTTTCGACAATCGATGGGATCGGCTCGCTGGTAAATCAATGCGTATGAGCGGAGATACCTGCCTGGTTACTGGGGCGATGGGATGCCTTGGGTCCTGGGTAATCCGTCTTCTCCTTGAAGATGGATGCCAAGTCGTGGCCTTTGATATCAGCGAAGACGATCGTCGCCACCAACTCGTCATTGGCCCTGAGGACCGAAAGCAGATCAAGTACGTCAAGGGAGACCTGACCGATTCGGACCAGGTGATGTCGGCTGCAGAAGGCGTATCTCGAATCATTCATCTCGGCGCCCTACAGGTCCCATTCTGTCGAGCGGATCGACCAATGGGCGCCGCCGTGAACGTTGTTGGAACCGTAAATGTCTTCGAGGCAGCTCTCCGGCACTCCATCGAACATCTCGTCTACGCAAGCAGCGTTGCGGTATTCGGCAATGCAGAAGACTATGAACTGAGCACTATCGGGCCTGAAGAGCGACGGTTGCCAACGACGCTCTATGGAATCTGGAAGTGCGCGAACGAATCAACCGCTCGGATATACGAGACCGACTACGGGCTTCCGAGCGTCGGCTTGTTACCCCATACGATCTATGGCCCCGGAAGAGACCAAGGACTTACCTCGCAGCCCACATCAGCGGTACTCGCAGCCGTGAGGNAGCAAGCCTTCCATATTGAATATGGCGGATCCTTGGCGCTCCAGTTCGCACCCGATGCCGCCCGGGACTTCGTCCAGTCNTCCCGACTNGAGCCGCAAGGTTCCGAGGTCCACGGACTNGGTGGAACCGTGGCGTCGATTGCGGAATTTGTCGAGGGAATCAAGCAGGTNACGAACTTCACCGAGATCACCCACGGNGAGGACCTCCTCCCATTCCCNGAGGCAGTCGATAGTGCTTCACTNGANANNCGACTNGGNGCGCTCTCCTACACGCCACTTCTCGAGAGCATCGATCGCTCNGTCCGGTGGTTNGAGGAAGCGNCTCTGAATGGTTTGCCGTTGCCCGAGTGANAGGNAAGCCGACGGGGGGGGTCGGAGTACGCNATGAAAGGGATAGAGNATGACTGAACCGAACCGTTCAGCGCTGGTAACCGGCGCCGGTCAGGGAATNGGACTNGAGTGCGCCANGCGGCTTCGACAGGACGGCCTCAGGGTTNTAGCTACCGATGTCAATGTTGATAGCAGCGNGCCCACTTCGGCAAGCGATTCCGAGCATGAGGTTCTGCGACTNGACGTGACCGACCTNGATGCGGTGATTGCGTTGGTATCGGAAAACGGTCCGTTCGACGTGCTNGTGAACAGCGCTGGGATTGTGGGACCAAATACCTTCCTATGGGANGTGGACCCTGATCANTGGAAGCAGACCATCGATGTGAACCTAACGGGNACCTTCAANACTGTTCGAACGGTTGTGCCATATATGCGGGAGGCTGGCTGGGGTCGNATAGTAAATATTGCGAGCATTGCCGGNAAAGAGGGAAATCCCAAACTTTCTGCCTACTCGGCATCGAAGGCTGCAGTTATTGGCCTCACAAAGTCTGTTGGCAAAGAGTTGGCCACCGAAAACGTTCTAGTGAATGCAATAGCTCCAGCGGTCATTGCCACGCCAATGAATGAAAATACGGCTCCGGAAGTCCTTGACTATATGTTGTCGAAGATCCCGATGGGTCGGATCGGTGAAGTGGGCGAAGTAGCCGAATTGGTGTCCTGGTTGTCTTCAGACCGNTGCAGCTTCTCTACCGCCTCGGTCTATGACATATCAGGTGGACGGGCGACCTATTAGATGCCAACCGAGAGAACAGAAACTCTTTTATCAATCTAGATAGTTCTCCAGCNCTAGTTGNGGGTGGAACTTCGCTAGAGCTCAGGAGTCAAGTTCGTCGGAAAGCGTTGGAGGTCCTCTGCGAACAAATTCATTGAGGACGTTGGTGCTTATTTTGGCAACGTTGTTCTTGTAGTCATTGTGCGAGAGCGAACCAGTCCAGGTTATTGACCCAACGCCGAAGACCGACCCTGGCCCCCGGTCGAGATAGACCATGTCTGCCCGGACGAGTGGGTCGGCGTGGCCACGACCGACACCGTGTTCCATTGCCCTGAAGAAAGAGGACGGGACCNCGACGGTCGATGCCAAGAGAAGTGTGCCGGACGGAGTTCCCTCGGTCCTGTCGATGCGGTCGAATTCGAATCCGCCAGCACCGCCAAGGTTGAGGCCAAAGTCACCGATCGTCTCCTCGTACGGGATTCCGTCGAACACAAATTGAACTAGTGGATCCAGTGAGTCCGGCAATCGTCGGAAACCGGGTGCTCTACCAAATCCCTGTCCGGCCATCCCGAGCCCGACAAGTCTGTTCGATGAGCGTCCATGAAGGCTCCAGGTCCCTCCAAGGAGTCCGGTGCTGCTGTGTTGTAGTTCACCGTGCTCCGCCTGGTTGGTGGCGGTCCCACCGCGTCTGCGGACCTCTATCAAATGGGGCCGTTCGGGATCTATCGANGTGGGCCAGTAAAGGCCGTTTCCAGCCATGTACTGAAGGTTGCCGCCCGCCTCGAGGTATATCTCTAGAGCATCCAACATCTCTGTTGTCCAGTACTCGTGGTGGCCAGCGCAGATCACGGCTGAGTA
This sequence comes from Planctomycetaceae bacterium, assembly GCA_002724415.1. Classification (GTDB taxonomy): domain Bacteria; phylum Planctomycetota; class Planctomycetia; order Planctomycetales; family Planctomycetaceae; genus UBA8437. The sequence continues at coordinate 2,783 of PBOU01000125.1, read as the reverse complement.
GGGGGTGAGAGCATCAGGTCCATGCTCGTGGAGGTGTTCATCGCCCATCACCTCGTAGGGGATTCCGAGGTGCTCGAGCCAATGGATCACGTACAAGTCGGCCATCACGAGGTGTGTCGCGTTCTCCGTTATTCCCGGCCGNGAAGGATCTATTTGCGGAACGGAGCCGCCACCGGTTTTCTCTGGCTCAAAGTAGGCGTCTGGCCGAGTGGATGAAGTCGGCTTTCTTTGAGATGCGTAGTAGTTGGGTGAGCCGTCGGAGTGGCTGTCGTAAAGCGAGAGCCCGATGCGGTGTTTGTCTCCTGAGTCNAAGTTGGCGTACGCAAGCCAGGTGAGGGTGGGAACGAGAAAGAGCACTGGAGTGCTCGGTTGTGGTGGCGGCCCGACGACAAGAGAGAGCGCGACCTCCTCTTCTTGCGTCGATAGTCGTATTGCGTAGATTCCACTTCGCGCATCTGNTGGCACAGAAAAAGTGAAGGTGGGGAGCCATCTAGCATCGGCAAGGTCATCGTCGTGAAGATGTACTGCGTCGTAGAGACGAGGCGCGGATCCAATAGTCGTATCTGTTCCCTGCCAATCGGGCCCCGTCACCGCTCGGGCAGCTCCGTTGTGGATTTGACCGTGCCTGCCTTGGCCTGAGACATCTACAACTCGTGTTCCAGCGGTCTGACGTGAAAGATCCCAGGCCCCCTCACACCGGCCACCTTCAGGCTCGGCCCCCTGTTTGAGGTCACTGAGGTCGATGTCATCGAGGAGGCCTTCGAAGATCCTGATTCCACCGATTTTTCCGCTATAGGAGTTCTGGATGGTGTGGTTCTCGAGCGAAGCACCCAGCAGGAGCGTGTCGCAGCCCCGGGGTATGCCATTCCACCCTGCCCGCGTTCGTTTGACTGAGAACACGGAGGTTCCGCGTTCTGCGCAAAAGATGCCCAGTTGGCCGGTACGGGCATCAGCGCTGATACCTACGAAATACCAGCGCCCCCTGTGAATGGGAGTCGGGGATTCCAGAACTGTTGTTTCTTCAGATTCCCCGACGGTGGCCTCGAGATGTGAATCGGGCCGGATTACGAGGCGGAGGACCTCGGTTCCTTGATGGCCTAGGAAAGCCAGAGTCTGTNCATCCGGGGAATCTCCGGTCCAATAAACCCAGAAAGCCAGGGTGGGCGATTGGAGGCCGTTGGGATTCAAGGGCAGTTCGATCCAGGAGCCTGTGAGGAGAGGCTGTTGTCCGCCCGTTTGGGTCCCCACACCGGGCCAGAGTGCGTCCTCTTCGACAACTCCTGGGCCCTCGGGGTTGGGGTCACCGTGCACAAGTCGAACAACTCGGGCGTCCACGTGAGACGCGTCAGTGCTAACCATGGCATCGACTTTGTCGCCGGGAGAGACACAGGTAGTCCCGAGATATGCGGCCAACATCTCAGACGTTCCGAGTACTCAGCATCCGCTGGACGGCGACGTTTTCAGTGTGGATCGACTGAACAGATGAAACGTCAGTCGTAGGGGATCTCATAGACATCAGCTGTATGACCACCGTCGACGACGAGGTCATGACCAGTGATGTAGGAGGCTTCGTCGGAAGCTAGAAAGAGGAAGGCACTGGCAATGTCGTCGGTTGTAGCGAGACGGTTCAGTGGAACTTCGGGAAACCCGTGTTCACGCCATTTGGCCATCAACTCTTCGCCAACAATGTCGGTACTTTGTTGCGTGTCCGCTGGTCCTGGGCTCACAGAGTTCACCCGAACCCCTGAGCGTGCTAGTTCTACGGCCATTGACTTCATCAANGCTCGGTCGCCAGCTTTGGTGACGCAATACGAAGTAAAACCCAACGAATGCCCCTGAGCGTCGATCGAGGCATTAAATAGGATGACGCCCGACCTACGTTCCACCATGGAACGGGCGGCGCCCTGCGCTAGGAGAAAATACGCTGTGAGGTTGACGGCCAAATGGCGGGTCCAGGATTCCAAACTGATTTCTAGGACATGCTCCTCGGCCCAATGCGCCGCATTGCATACGAGGACGTCCAGGTGCTGGTCGTCAGCGAGGGCTTGTGCCATTGCGGCAGTGCAAGCCTCCCCGTCGGCAAGATCGAAACACATGGGAACCGCTTCGGCTCCTCGTGACCTGACTGCTTCTGCGGCCACCTCAAGGCGGTCCTCCAGCCGGTCAATCATGTAGACGGTCGAGGCTCCTTCCTCGGCGAATCTTTCGGATGTACGGCGTCCGAAACCGCTTCCTGCACCAGTAACGAACACCCGTTTCCCATCGAATCGACCCATGCCGCTTCACTCCTTCTGCCACCTCGTCTCGTGATAGCAAATTTGATAGTAAATAGCAAGAGTGATGGGCGATCAGCGCAGAATGGGGCAAGAGTGAAGAGGGGAAGGGTGGAGACGAATAAGGGTCCGTTGCAATCCGTCCCCTTTAATCGTGATTGATGGTTATCGATCTCATGTCCGGCGATTTCCTGGTTCAGGCCCGGAAAGTGATGGGACCACCAGAAAGTCATGGAACTAGATGCCATGAAACCATCGAGCAAGATAGTGGCGGCCGTTGCGGAGCAAGACTTCGCGCCTGTGCACTTGGTGGAGTCTCAAGTTGAACGCTGAAGAGGACTTTGACCCTGGCCGCAGGCGACTCCTGACGGGGAAGTTCCTGACGGATCGAGTTGAGCCTTCGTCAGGATTTGGTGTTTCGATCCTGGAATGTGCGGTCAGGGAGGCCGACGAAGACGGCGTGCTATGGATCGACTATGCGTTGGCGAATCGCGGCTCGGAGAGGACGAA
>PBOU01000124.1 GCA_002724415.1 Planctomycetaceae bacterium | reverse complement strand
GTCGAGAACCCGGAAATCGAAGCTGACCGTGGCGCAGATCACCTCGGCGTCGGCGAGCAGTTGGTTGATGGCGTGTTGTTCGAGCATCCTCGCATGTCGTCGGAGTTCACGAGCCTCCTTTCGTTGCTGGTGCTTCTGGCCCGGGGCGGGGCGGGCGCGGGTGAATCGTCTTGAGCGGCGTTCGAGTTGATCGGCTTCCTTGAGCATGTCCTGGATCACCGGTTTCGCGTCGTGCTGGTCGACAAGCGCGTCCAGCGTGTGGCTGCGGACGACCTCGAGAACCCGGGCCGGGTGGCCCAGTCGGACGGCCCGGGCGCCGGTGGCGATTAGCCGTTCGAGAAGATTGTCGACGGCGGTGTTGCTGGGCGCACAGGCCAGGACCCGTTCGCCGTTGGCGACGGCCTGGCGGATGACCTCGACCACGGTGGTCGTTTTTCCTGTTCCCGGCGGCCCATGGATGATTGCCAGGTCCTGGGCCGAGAGTGCAAAGGCAACCGCCTGGCGTTGGGAATCGTCGAGATGCCCGGCTCCCTCGGGTTCCGGGAGCTCTCCAAAATCTGGTTCGGCGTGGTACAGCAACAGGTCTCGCAACTTGGCCAGTCGGCCGGTGGCATGTTCCGCCGCATCCATTGCCTCGTGTTGCCGTTTGCGAGTGACATCGTCGGGAGTCATGTCGACCCGGAAGCTGTCGCCTTCCGGCCACTTGTTCAACGCGACCTCGATGTGATCGCGACGACGGGCGCTGACGACCCCGGACAGGGGGCGATGATCCTGTTCCGAGGAGAGTGACACGGGGCTGCCGACCCGGAAACGGTGCCAGGGGAGTCGTTCGGGGGCGTGTCGCTTCTGCAGTGTCAGCAGGTAACGCCCTCCCAGCCCGGTCGTGTGACTGGTGACCACCATGTTGAGCAGCGTGGATCCGCTGCGTTCGGCTTCCGCTGGGGTCAGCCGATTGCGACGGGACTCCATGCGTTGCTGTTCCGCCTCGCCCTCCAATTTCAGCCAACTGCGAAAGTTGTCAAAATGAACACCCGGGTTCAGTGGTGAGTTGCGTGACGCCATGGCGGCGGAGCATAGTGACCTGCTGGCGGGATGGCCACCGACTCAACACGAGGCCCGCGGTGCCAGGCTCGAACCGGGGACCAACGGTCCCCGGGCGAATGGCCTAGTGGGCCACGCGAGCGGTGTGAATTCGTGACGGCCTGGCGGCGGCGGTCCAGGCAAAGAACAGGTCGTCACCGAGTCGCTCCATCCGTGGGAAACCCGACGAACGGCTTGCCAGGGTTGCCGCCAGGCGTCGAGACGGTGTCATCGTTCCGTCGCGATGAACCATGCGCCAGCGAATTTCGGCAGCCGTGCCGTCGACCTTCAGCCATGACACCGCGGCGGTGTTGGCATCGGTCAGGACGATGTCGACCCGTCCGGACGACCCGCCATCGTCAACGCGAATCGTCCGGCCGAACGTGGTCGCCGAATCTCGAGAGAATCGCACCCGGACCTCCGGGTGTTTTTCGGCGTCTGTGAACCACGCGACTGCCACCGACTTGCCATGGGTGTCGATCGACGGGCCGTTGACCGGGCAACCCTGGATCACCCAGTTGTCGGCATGCACTCTTCGAGATCGTCGCACGCGGCCGGCGTGCAGTGTCGAGGAGGTGATGTCGCGGACCTCGCCAGCCAGCCGATCTCGAAACACGACGAATGGGTCGCCGTTGTCCAGGACCACCGCACCGGTCTGGCAGCACTCGCAGACTCGCTGGTCGACAACTCGCTCGATGCCCAGGCGTCCGTCACGTCCCAGCGTGCAGTAACGCAATGCCATCTCGCCTCCCTTGACGATCATCTTGCGTCCATCGAGCCAGAAGACGCCAAAGGTCTTCTTGTCCACCGGGACGATCGACACGAAGCCATGCTCGGTGGGCGTGCCGTCACGGTGTGGTGAAACGGGTTTCGACCAGGACCGGCCGCCGTTGTGCGAGAGACTCAACTTGACGTCATAGGAGTAGGTTCCCGCCGAGCTTTTTTGTAACCAGTGGGCGACCAGCGTTCCGTCGGACAACGCACACAGCGATGGAAAGTCAGCCCAGTTGACGAACCAGTTGTCACCGGCGGCGATGCGTCTTGGCTGGGACCAGTTGCCCGTGTCCCAGTGCGAATACTTCAGGGTGGCCATCCGTTGGGGACCTCGCTCGATCCAGCTGAGGTACAGTCGGCCGTCGGATCCTCGTAGCAGGTTGGGCTCGCCGCTGTTTCCGGCTGCCGGGCAGGGCACTTCGACGGCCGGTGACGGATCAGCAGCGTGCGCGGTGACACACAGCAGGCAGGCGACGAGAAGATGCTTCACGAAGAAGATTCCAGGTGGACCGGTTCCAGCACGGTTGGCGGGCTCTGCGGTGGCCGGTTCCGGAAGCGGGGCTGCCCAGTTCATCCAAGCAGTTCGTAGATCGGGTCGCCGTGGTAGATATGGTGGGGGCGATCGACTTCGTCTTTCCAGGCGGCGGTGTGTGGGATACCCAGGGCGTGGTACATCGTTGCGGCCATGTTCTCGGGTTTTTGAGGTGAGGAGGCCGGGTAACCGGCGATGGCGTCAGAACTGCCGACAACCGTCCCGCCTTGAACGCCCCCGCCGGCAAAGAACACCGTTTGCACCGCACCCCAGTGGTCGCGGCCGGGCTTGTAGAACACTTTCTCGAGTGTCGAGAGCTTGGGCGTGCGGCCAAATTCACCGGCCATCACGATCATTGTCGAATCGAGCAAGCCGCTGGATTCCAGGTCGTCGAGCAATGCACACAGCGCGCGGTCGGTGGGGGGGAAGAGCTGGTTTTTGAACCGGGAGAATGCCTCGCCGTGTGTGTCCCAGGTCTCGTTGTTGCCCAGGTTGACCTGGATCAGGGGGACACCGGCCTCGGTCAGTCGATAGGCCATCAACAGGGACCAGCCGAAGCTGTTGGCTCCATAACGCTCCTGCGTCTTGGCGTCGGCCCGGGTCACGTCGAAGGCGTTACGCACCCTGGGATTGGTGAGTAGCGAGATCGCCGATTCGCGTTCCCGGTCGTAGGACTGCGCTTCGGCCGAATCGGCCAACTTGCGACGCTGGTCGTCGAGTGTGCCCAGCAGGGTCCGTCGGGCGTCGAGGCGACCACGGGTCAACCCGGCTGGCAGTTTCAGGCTGGGCGCCTGGAAAACACGGGCATCGGGATCCTTCGGTGGGTTCCTGGTCGAATCGGAAATCGAGTAACCCGGGTAGGCGCCTCGCCACAGGGGGTTTCCGTAAGGAGAGGCCTCGATGAAGTAGGGATCACGTTGAGATCCCATCAACCCCCCGTAGAGCCCGGGAATGGTGCCACCCTGCCAGTGGACGAGTCGCTCGGGCAGCACGATGGACGGCGGCAGGTTGTTTTTTTGCGGGGGCAGCGAGTAGCCGGCGACCGACATGATCGAGGGGAAATCGGTCGGTCGCGGTACCCGGTCGCCCTTGAAGCCCGGAGTGGAACCCGAGCGGCCGGTCAGCATGAAATAGTGCCCCAGCGTGTGACCGTTGGTGCGGTGAGTCATCGAACGGACCAGTCCCCAATGGCGGCTGCGCTGAGCCAGGCCTGGCAGGTGCTCGCAAATTTGCACGCCGGGAGACGCGGTCTGGATCGGATTGAATTCTCCACGAATGCCGTCGGGGGCATTCGGCTTCAAGTCGAAACTGTCCTGTTGGGCCAAGCCACCGGAGAGAAATATGTAGAGGACCGTCTTGGCCGATCCAGAACCGGCAGCGACCTGCTTCGAATCGGCCGCCTGCAACGCGTGCAGGTGGTTGGTTCCCAACCCCATCAAGCCCAGGGCGCCGGCCTGGACCGCCGTACGACGAGACACCGGCGCGTGTTGCCAGGGGGAAACAGGACTTCGTGATTTCATGAAACCGAACTCTCTCGAATACACAACACGCTCAGTTTACCAAGTCGGCCCGGTCGAGGAATCGCAAAATCGGAATTGACTGCAGGTTCAGCGTGTTGAGGACATGGACAAGGCCGCCCGCAATCAGTGTCGGCCAATTATTGCGTGGTTCGCCAGTGAAGACGGCACTCCAGCGGCCAGTCGGTACAGATGCCGTCCATGCCGCTGGCCCGTGCCTTGTCCCAGATGTCGGGGCGACGGTCGCCGATCTTCAGGCTCAACCAGACCTGCTTCTTCAGTCGATGCGCCTGTTTCATTTCCTCAGGGCTGGGGACGAAACCGACCCAGAGGCAATCGCCCAACGGGTCTTTCAATGCCGTGGCAAACTGTGCGGAGTCGTAGATCTTGACGATGGTGGTCTTGAGTCTGCGGTTGGCCGCCTTGAATCGTCGACTGGAATCGGCCGGCTGGCCGAACGCAAACAGTTGATCGAAGAGGTCGTGCTTTTTGACCAGCTTGACGATCTTCTCCTCGATACGAGGTGAGATGACCTTCATGTTCAGCGCGATCGTGATGGGAGCACGTTGTCGTTTCTTGATGACCCGGAAGGCCTCGTCGAGTGTCGGCACCTTCAGCCCCTGAAACCGGGGATGAAACCAACTGCCCGCATCGAGTTTTCGGATCTGGGCCAGGGTCATGTCACCGACGGTTCCCGTGCCATTGGTGGTCCGGTCGACGGTGTTGTCGTGAATCACGACGAGTTCACCGTCCCGGGTCTGGTACACGTCCAGTTCGATCGACGCTCCCAGTGCCACGGCAGCCTCGAAGGCCGGAATCGTGTTCTCGGGTGCGTGGCGGACCAGGCCCCGGTGCGAGAGCAAAATCGGGTCGCCGGCGACGGAGTCCTTTTGTGCGACCAGGATCGGTGAAACGGCAGAAAGAACCGCGATGGCTGAGGCGAACCACTGGCGAAAACTCAATTGGAGGGCGAATGACATGGCGGACCTGTTCGTCTGGCGTACATGGTGGGGGGGAGATTTGTTGGTTGGAGCCTAACCGCTGGACGAGACACATGCGAACCGGGGCGATGGAATTGGGATTTCGGTAGTGGGTGCGATGGAAGGCGACGCTGGTTCCTCTTATGTTGAGTTCGCCAGGGTGATCCGACGGGGTGTCCGAATGAACATGCAGACTGTTCGATTGGTGCGATGGCTGTGTTGCGTCGTCGTCATCTCGTGCTCGACGTCACTGGAAGCGGCCGACCGCTTCGAATTGATCCGGGATGATGTGGTTGTCCTGGCCGGTGGCACCAACATGGTCCGGTTGCAGCAGGCCGGTTACCTCGAAACCGCGCTGACCCGGGCGTTCGCGTCGGTGCAGCCCAAGTTCCGCGATCTGTCGTGGGAGGCCGATACGGTGTTTGGCCTGGGGACTGTCATCGAACGGTGGCGGCCCGACGGGTTTGGGCACCGTGACGAACAATTCCAGCGTGTCGGAACCACGGTTGTCATCGCACAGTTCGGGCAGACCGAATCCCTGGCAGGACGCGAGGGGCTGGAACGGTTCACCACCGCTTACGGAGAACTGGTCGCCTCCTGGCAAAAACAGGCACGCCTGGTGGTCCTGGTCACCCCGTCCCCGTTCGAGGCACCACCCAGCCGGTTGATTCCGGATCTGTCGACACGAAACGATGACCTCGCGTTGTACGTGAAAGCCATCTCGGACCTGGCGGCTCAAAAGGGAACGCTGCTGGTGGACCTGTTTTCCCGTTCGCGGAACGGATTGACCGACAACGGCCTGCACATCAAACCCTCGGCACAGCCGCACGTGGCTCACGCAATAGCTGCCCAGTTGGGTGTGGAATTTCCAGCCGAGAAGATCCTCGAACCGCTGCGACAGGCCGTCATTGAAAAACACCGGTTGTGGTACGACTACTGGCGCCCGGCCAATTGGAAATTGCTCTACGGCGATGATTCCCGTCGTCAGTTCACACGGGGAGGAGCCAACTACATACCATTTCGCGAGGAGTGGCAGAGGCTCCTTCCGTTGATTCAGCGCGCCGAGCAACGCGTCTGGGCCATTGCCGGAGGAAAGAAGGATCCGGGACACAATCGGCCTGCTCCCGAGGTTCTCCACAAGGCTCCGCAGGCCAACATCAAGGCGGAACTGGCGTCGTTTGTGGTTCCTCGTGGTTTTCGGGTCAACCTGTTTGCATCCGACAGCAAGGGGCTGACTTCCCCGATTGCCATGAGATGGGATCCGGCCGGGCGGATGTACGTGGCAGTGACCACCACGTATCCCCACGTGTTCCCCGGCGATGTGCCCGACGACAAGATCATCTGCCTGGAGGACACCGACGGTGACGGCGTCGCCGACACGTCAAAGGTGTTCGCCCGAGGTCTGAATATCCCGACCGGAATGGAATGGGGTGATGGCGGACTGTATGTCGGCCAGAACACAGAGATCCTGTTCCTGGAGGACACCGATAAAGATGGCCGGGCCGACCGGCGTCGCGTGGTGTTGGGAGGGTTCGGGAATGGAGACTCGCACCAGACGATCAACTCGTTCGTCTGGAGTCCCGGTGGGGAGTTGTATTTCGGCCAGGGAGACGGCTGTGAGTCCCGGGTCGAGACACCCTGGGGTTCCAGCAACCTGTTCCAGGCTGGGTTTTATCGATTCAGGCCACAGCGACTGCAATTGGATCCGTTGCTGGACGATTTGATGGGGCCGGGCAATCCCTGGGGCGTGGCTTTCAACGGCTGGGGCCAGATCTTCAGCATCGACGGGGCAGGGGGCGTGACCTACCTGTCGCCCGGCCAGGTGCCGACAACCCACAAGCTGAAACTGCGACGCATCGGCAAGCCGGGTGGGTATTGCGGTATCGGGTACCTGGACGGTCGGGGAGTACCCGAGTCGTTGCGGGGCGACTTCGTGATCGGCGACTTCAAGCCCAATCGTGTGAAACGGTTTTCGGTGCACCAGGACGGGGCGGGATTCACCCTGCAATGGAAGGAGCCGATCCTGCAGTCTCGCCATCGCAATTTTCGTCCGGTTGACGTCAAGCAGGGACCGGATGGAGCGATCTATGTCGTTGACTGGTACAACCCCATCACGTGCCACCAGGACGATGCCTATCGCGATCCGACCCGGGACAAGGCTCACGGGAGAATCTGGCGAGTGGCTCATGCGGACTCAACCCGCGCGGTTCCCACCCCGCCCGACCTGTCGAAGGCGCCACTTGGCATCGTGCTCGAGACGTTGAAGTCGCCGGAACACTGGTCGCGGTACCAGGCCAAGCGATCACTGACGAGTCGAGATCCGGTCGCCAGTGCGGAGGCACTGGACAAGTGGGTTGGCTCACTGGATCCGAAGGATCCTCGCCACGAACATCACCTGTACGAGGCACTGGGCGCGTACGAGACCATCGAGACGGTTCGGTCGGGATTACTCGATCGGCTGCTCCAGGCCACCGACTACCGGGCGCGGGCCTACGCGGCTCGCGTGACGGGCCGTTGGCATGATCGGCTCGATGATCCACTGGCGAGATTGGCATCCCGGGTGTTGGATGAGCATCCCCAGGTGCGGATGGAGGCATTGATGGCCTGTGCGGCGATTCCCTCGCCACGCTCGATCGAGGTCGTTGCCAGCGTGGTCGACAAGCCAGGAGATGAATGGATTGATTATGCCTTCAAGCAGGCGGTCCATCACCTGGCGCCTCACTGGATGCCCGCCTTCCGCAAGGGGCAGTTGTCGTTTCAACGTCCCAGCCATCTGGCAGCGGTGTTGAACGAGGTCGGGGGGCGAGATGTCCTGGCGAGTTTGAAGCGGTTGCTGGATGGAGAGGACCTGGACAGGAAAACCACCGGGGCAGCCATCTCGGCCGTGTTGGCTGTCGGTGGCCCGGATGAACTCACCGAGTACGGACTCCGGGAGGCACGTTTCGTTCGAAACGGCCGCTATGACGCGGCGCTGCATGCCGATTCGTTGAGTCGTCTGGTCGATGTGGCGAGGTTCCGCAAGGTTCGGCCGACCGGAGACCTGGCCGTTTTGCTGCGGAAACTGATAACAACAGAAGACGCCGCGGTGCGAGCCCGTTCTCTGGAGTTGGCCGGTCTTTGGAACGTGACCACCGTGACGGATGATATCCTGGAGATTGCCCGCAATGGCCAACGGCCTGTGCCGGTGCGCGAGGCGGCTTTCCAGGCCCTGGTGATCATGAAGGTTCCAGCCGCCGGTGACCTGCTCGAGAAATTCTCTGTGGATCCGTATCCACTGCCATTGCGATCAGCGGCTGTTCGAGCACTGGCGGTCATCGATCTGCAAGAGGCCGCAGCAAGGGCCGCCGGATTGTTCGATGGGAGCAAGTTGGAAGCCGACGACACGACGGCGACCCTGGCCGCGTTCGTGAATCGGGCCGGCGGTGCGCGGGCCCTGGCTGTCGCCCTGGGCTCTCGAAAATTGAAGCCGGACGTGGCCAGGCAGTTGCTGAAATCGTTGTTCTCGACCGGTCATTCCGATCGGGAACTGGTCGGTGCATTCAACTCCGCCCTGGGGGCCTCGGTCAGGGCTCCAGATTACAGCCAGCAGTATGTCAAGACACTGGTCTCAGACGCGGCCCGGGCCGGCGTGATGTCACGTGGCAGCGCCTTGTTTAAGAGCCTGGCCTGTGTCTCGTGTCACAAGGTGGGAGGCAGTGGAGGAACGATCGGTCCCGATCTGACTGCGATTGGGACCACGTTGTCTCCCGAGCGAATTGCCGAGGAACTGTTGTGGCCGAATCGACAGGTCAAGGAGGGGTTCTCGGCGGTCCAGGTGGTCACCGAGGATGGCAAGATTCACCAGGGATACGAACGCAAGCCCAGGGAGGGGCAGCCGCGTGGTGACCTGGTGCTGGAGGATCCGGCGACCAGGAAACGGGTGACCATCAAGAGGGCGAACATCGAGGTCAAGAAGGTGACCGGAAGCGTGATGCCCGATGGGCTGACCGCCGTGTTGACTCGCGAACAACTGCTCGACCTAGTCCGGTTTCTCTCGGAACTGGGCAAGATCCGCTAGTCGGAATTCGACGCGATGTTGCGGTCGCCGGTGGTCGTGACGACCCGAAAACCGTGGGGCTAGATCAGTTCCGCGATCGGGGTGCCGTGGTTGAGCACGGGGATCGGGCGGTCCTGGTGGTCGTGGAAGGTGGTCTGGGTGTCGATTCCCAGCGCGTGGTACATCGTGGCGAAGAGGTCCTGGGCGTGCAACGGACGCTCGATGGGGTAGCCGCCGATCGAGTCGCTACGGCCGACCACTTGCCCCGGCTTCAGGCCACCACCGGCCACCAGCGCCGAAAAGCAGTCGCCCCAGTGGTCACGGCCGGCGTTCTTGTTGATCTTGGGAGTCCGTCCGAACTCGCCGATGACCATCACCAGCGTGTTGTCGAGCATGCCGCGGTCGGACAGATCGTCCAGCAGAGAGGCGATCGCTCGATCAAGCGGGGGCAGCATCTTGTCGAGGTTCGAGAAATTGGCGCTGTGAGTGTCCCAGTCCTGTTTCAATCCGCATTGGACCAACGTGAACGTGACTCCGGCTTCGACCAGGCGGCGGGCCAGCAGGGCGCCCTGGCCCCATTCGTGTGGGCCAAACCGTTCTCGGGTGGCACGTGTTTCACGACCGAGGTCGAAGGCGTCACGGACCTGTTGTTGCAGCAGCAACTCCATACCCTGTTTGGTGAAGTTGCGGTTTTGATTGATCTCCGGGTTTGCCGAGCCCTGTTGGCGGAAACGGTCGAGTACCGAAAGCAGTTCCTGGCGTTGTTCCAGCCGGGGTGCCGAGAGTCCGTCCTGGAGCTTCAGGATTGGTACCGCAAACGGTTCGGTGGTCGAGGCTGGCAGGTGGCCGCTTTCGAAGGGTTCGTGACGTGATCCCAGGTAGGTGGCCGCTCCGAAGGGAGACCCGATGTACTCGTGATGGAAGCTCCACGGGATTCCGACGTAAGCCGGCATCCCGGGACGTCTCGTGCCTCGCAACCGTGAGACGATCGACCCGATGGATGGGGTTTCGATGACCGCACGCCGGGTGCCATCGCGGGTGCCCATCCGCCCGGTCAACATCTGGTGCTCGGAGGGGGCGTGACTGTTGTTGCCGTGGTGCAGTGAACGGACGACGCTGAACTGACGCGCCCGCGCGGCCAGCAACGGCAGGCGATCACAGATTTTGAGTCCGGAAACGGCGGTGTCGATAGCGTCGAATTGGCCACGCACGGGCTGCGGTGCCTCGGGCTTGGGGTCAAATGTCTCGTGATGAGACGGACCGCCATCGAGAAAAAACATGATGCAGGCCGTGTCGGGCCGGGACCCCGCCGCGGGGTTGGCGGCCAACAACGAGGCCGTCGATGAGCCCAGGCCCAGGGAACCCAGTTGGATCATCGTTCGACGAGACAGGCACGTGAGTGCGGAGCGGGTCGATTGCATGGGCGTAGGTTACCCTCGGGACCACCCTCGCGACAATCGGATTCTCTTCGGGATGGACGGTCACTGACGAGTTCGGATTCAAGTGAGGTGCCCGGGCCGCTAGAATGGGCGAGACGTATCGGCGTTGTTTTACGTGTTGCACTTCGACAGGAATTCCATGTCCGAGCTATTCCGAAATCGGTGGCGGCTGGTTGTTGTGGCAGCGTGGGCGGCGGGCCTCGTCTCGACGGCCCGGGCGGCCGAGGAAAAACCTCTGACCTTTGAAGCCGATATCCGGCCCATATTCCGGTCACATTGCTATGACTGCCACGGGTCGACGAAAGAAAAGAAGGGCAAGCTGGATCTGCGATTGGCCCGTTTCATGCTGGCCGGTGGAGAAACTGGTCCGGCGATACTGGCGGGTGATCCGTCCAAGAGTTTTTTGCTGCAACGGCTCAAGGACGGCTCGATGCCGCCGGGGGATGTTCGTGTCAGCCCCGAGGAAATCGACAAGATCTCGCGTTGGATTGCCCAGGGGGCCAAGACGGCCCGGCCCGAACCCAAGGAACTCGGCGACGGACTGGGGATCACACCCGAGGAGCGTTCCTGGTGGGCCTTCCAGCCGATCACGCGGCCGGAATTGCCGATCTCCATCGGCAAGGAACGTGTCCGCACGGCGATCGATTCATTCATCCTCGCCCGGCTGAAAGAGAAGAAACTGGGTTTTGCGGCTGACGCAGATCGGCTGACCCTGGTCCGGCGTGTCTACCTGGACCTGCTGGGGTTGCCGCCGACGTTCGAGCAGGCCCAGGCTTTCATCAACGACAAGCGGGACGATGCCTACGAACGGTTGATCGACAGTTGCCTGGAATCGTCTCACTACGGCGAGCGGTGGGGGCGGCACTGGTTGGACGTGGCCGGTTACGCGGACTCGGAGGGCTACACCAACGACGACCGGGTTCGCCCCTATGCCTACAAGTACCGCGACTACGTGATCAAGGCCTTCAATGATGACATGCCGTTTGATCGTTTCATCCAGGAACAACTGGCCGGCGATGAAATGATCGTGGGGCCGTTGAAGAACCTGGGGCCTCACCAGGTCGAGAAATTGGTGGCGACGGGCTTCCTGCGGATGGCGGCCGATGGGACCGACGGTGGAACACCCGATGCAGCTGTGGCAAAAAACCAGGTCGTGGCCGACACGATCAAGATTGTCAGCTCTGCTCTTCTCGGTCTTTCGGTTGGATGTGCGCAGTGCCACGATCATCGCTACGACCCGATCTCACAGGTCGACTACTACCGCATCCGCGCCGTATTGGAGCCGGGTCTGGACTGGAAGGCCTGGAAAAGCCCGACACAAAGACGGATCTCGCTTTACACCGATGCCCAACGGGCCAGGCGGTCGGAAGTGCAGAAGGAGATCGACGTCGTCAACAAGGAAAAGAATGCCAAGCAGCAAAAGTACATCCAGGAAGCACTGGACAAGGAATACGCCCGTTACGACGAGCCGTTGAGGAGTGAACTCCGAGCGGCCAAGACGACCGCTGGTGACAAGTTGACCGACAAGCAAAAGGCATTGCTCAAGAAGTATCCCAACCTCAATGTCAACGGTGGCAATCTCTACCAGTACAACTCGAAGCGGGCCGACGAGATCAAGGCGTACGCACCCCGGATCGCCAAGATCCGGCAGAAGATCCCGACGGAGGACTTCGTCAGGGCTTTGACCGATGGCCGTGGAAAGGGGGGGAGCCTGGCCAAGACATTCTTGTTCCACCGCGGCGACCACCGGCAGGCGAAGGACGAGGTGGCTCCCGGTGGCCTGACGGTGACGGCTCCCGACGGGGCCAGGTTTGCCATCGACGGTGACGATCCCCAGGTGCCAACCAGTGGGCGTCGACTGGCATTTGCCCGTTGGCTGACCAATGGACGGCACCCGCTGGTGGCCCGGGTCCTGGTCAATCGTGCCTGGCTGCATCATTTTGGACGCGGCATCGTGACGACGCCCGATGAGTTCGGGAAGTTGGGGACGAAACCAACTCATCCGAAATTGCTGGACTGGCTGGCGTCGTATTTTGTCGAGACCGGCTGGAGCATGAAGGACCTGCATCGTGTGATGATGACCTCGACGGCATACCGGCAGTCGTCCCTGAGGCACACCGTGGGGGATCGGCAGGACGGTGCCAATTCTCTGTACTGGCACAAGACGGTTCAGCGGCTCGATGCCGAGATCCTGCGGGACCGGATCCTGGCGGTCAGTGGAACGCTGGATCCCAAGATGTTTGGCCCACCGGTTGGAGTGAAAGCCGATGACGCTGGCCAGATTTCCGTCGGTGGCCCGGACCGTCGCAGTGTCTATGTCCAGAATCGACGAACCCAACCGGTCGCGTTGTTGCAGGTCTTTGACCAGCCAGTGATGACGGTCAATTGCAGCAAACGCGTGAAATCGACGGTGGCGTTGCAATCGCTGTTGATGATGAACAGCGAGGCCGTGTTGAAGTACGCCCGTGCCATGGCGGCCCGTGTCAACAAGCAGGCCAAGGCGGGGGCAGACGCCGCATTGGTCAAGGGGTTGGACATTCCATTTGACCCGAAAGCCTACGCCGAGAATCTGGGCGTGTGGCGAGTCGGGTTCGGCCACATCGACACGGCTGCCGCGGGCAAAAACGCACCGGTGGCGCCGGTGAAATTCACCCGCTTTACCGTCTTCGAAAAAAACCGCTGGCAAAGCGGCAAGGGGCAGGGCAAGGGGCCGGCCGGATTGTCGTTCCTGACCAAGTCCGGCGGTCATCCCCAGGGCAAGACGACTCGCCCGATTCGTCGCTGGATCGCTCCTGCCGACGGTCACCTGCTGGTCAAGGGGTCGCTGGGGTGCCCGTCAAAGAATGGAGACGGCGTGGGAGTGACTGTCTTTAGCAGTCGATTGGGATCCCAGGGAAACTGGAAGGTTCACGCCGGCGGTGTGGAGTACATGGTGGACTTCGACGTGAAGAAGGGAGACATCGTTGACACGATCGTTGACGAGCAGTCGGCCAATACGTCCGATTCGTTCAGCAACGAGTTCACTCTCTCGCTGTCGGATCCGACCCAGGGGACGACGGTGGCCTACAACTCCCAGGACGCCGTCAAGGAACCGCCCAAGCCCTCCAGTTTCAAATTGGGGGCGCCTCTGGCAGACCAGTTGGTCCATGCCTGGCGGTTGGCCTATGTCCGCCAACCCTCTCGCGAGGAGATCGAGTTGGCCGTCGCTTACCTGAAGGGTCAACTGGCTTTGTTGGCCGTGCAGGGCAACACGAACCCGGTGCAACAGGCCATGACCAACTTCTGCCAGGCCTTGATCAGTTCCAACGAGTTCCTGTATTCCGATTGAGATCGCAAGAACGCATCACCAACGTTTTGAACGGAAACGAAATGACCGATTATGAATCAACCGGGATGCCAGTGGCCTCTCGCCGTGAATTCCTTTCTCGCCACGTCCTGGGCCTGGGGTCGGTGGCCCTGGCCACCCTGCTGAAGCAGGACAACCTGTTGGCCACCCCGGCCAATGTTCCTCGCGGGCAGGCAAGCTACGACCTGTTGCCCAAGCAGCCCGACTTCGCACCGCGTGCCCGGGCGATGATCTCGCTGTTCATGCATGGTGGTCCGGCCCACATGGAGTTGACCGACCCCAAGCCGGAACTGACCCGGATGCATGGCAAGACCTACCAGGGCGATGTCGCGTACAGCTTTATCAAGCGGGCCAGCAAGCGGTTGGCCGGGGCACGATGGAAATTTCGACCGCGCGGTGAGTGTGGGACAGAGATCTCTGAATTGCTGCCCAACATAGCCGGCGTCGTCGACGACATCTGCCTGATTCGTTCGATGCACACCGGTTACAACGGCCACGAGGTGTCGATCCGTTACATGCACTCGGGAATTCCGTCGGTGACGGGTCGCCCGACTCTCGGGTCGTGGTTGCTTTACGGTCTGGGGGCTGAAACGGACAACCTGCCGGCTTACATGGTGATGACCGACCCCGGCGGCCATCCTGTCGACGGGATCCACAACTGGTCCAACGGCTGGATGCCCACGTTGTTCCAGGGAACGGTCCTGCGGCCCAAGAACCCCAGGATCTTGAATCTCGATGCCCCGCCGACGGTGCGTGGCCAGGTGCAGGAACACAACCTGTCGTTTTTGGCCAAGTTGAACAAGCGGCATGCAAAAAAGCATCCGGGTGAGAACGATCTGGAGGCTCGAATCGCCTCGTATGAACTGGCCGCCCGGATGCAGACGTCGGCCAAGGAAGCGCTGGACATTTCCCAGGAAACCAAGGCGACACAGGATATGTATGGACTGGACGATCCGGCCACCCGCGAATACGGCACCCGGTGCCTGATCGCCCGGCGATTGGTGGAACGGGGCGTCCGGTTCGTGCAGTTGTTCCTCAACGGTCAACCCTGGGACAACCACACCAATCTCAAGTCGGCGTTGCCGGCAGCGTGTCGACGGACCGACAAACCGGCAGCTGCCCTGGTCAAGGACCTGAAACGCAGCGGGCTGTTGGATTCGACGATCGTACACTGGGGAGGCGAGATCGGTCGCCTGCCTGTCACAGAAGGAGATCCGGTGACCGGTGGCCGAGATCACAACGGACAGGGGTTCACCAACTGGTTGGCTGGTGGCGGTTTCAAGGGCGGGATCACCTACGGTGAGACCGACGAAGTCGGGCACCGCGCCGTTGTGGACAAGGTGACTCCCAATGATTTCCAGGCCACGCTGCTGCACCAGTTTGGCATCGACTACCAGAAATTGTTTTTCTTCCACAACGGCCAGCAGCAACAGTTGACCAATGGCCGGCCGGCTCGAGTCGTCAAGGACATCATCGCCTGAGTGGAAATGGAAGTGAGCCCCTTGAGATTCATGAGACCACCGGTGGCAGTGATTTTGTGCCTGGCGGCTACCACGTCGCCTGCTGCCGATGTGACGTACGTGTCTCGGATCAAGAAGGTGTTCCAGCATCGTTGCTATGCGTGCCACGGTTCGTTGAAACAGGAGGCGGGACTGCGGCTCGATACGGGCCAGTTGATCCGCAAGGGAAGCGAAAACGGGGTTGTCGTCAACAAGACGTCGGTGGACTCGTCGCTGTTGCTGAAACGGGTGATGTCCAAGGATCCTGCCGAGAGGATGCCTCCGATCGGCATGCCGTTGGAACCTGGAGAAATCGCCGCGATCCGAAGCTGGATTGCCGCGGGAAGCCCGTCGCCGGCCGACGAGGAACCGGAAGCGGACCCACGAGATCACTGGTCCTTCCGACCACCAGTTCGTCCTGGATTGCCGGTGATCAGCCGGCCCGAATGGGCGTACAACGCGGTGGACCGTTTTGTACACGCCCGCTATGACCAGCACGGGTTGGCCCCGGTGGGAGATGCCGATCCGGCCGTGTTGTTACGGCGAGTCCACCTGGACCTGGTCGGGTTTCCGCCATCCGGAGAGCAGTTGAAGGCGTTCCGTGCCGACCCCTCGCAAGCTCACTACCGACGCGTGGTGGACCGCTTGCTGGCCTCGCCTCGTTATGGCGAACGGTGGGGACGTCACTGGATGGACGTCTGGCGGTACTCCGATTGGTACGGACGCCGGAAGGTCAACGATGTTCGCAACAGTGCGCCGCAGATCTGGCGGTGGCGGGACTGGATCATCGAGTCACTCAACAGCGACAAGAGCTATGCCAGGATGGTTCGTGAGATGCTCGCGGCCGATGAACTCTCGGCAACGGATGACTCGGCATGGCCGGCCACCGGGTACCTGATCCGGAATTACTTTTCGCTGAATCCCAACGAGTGGATGCGGCACTCGGTCGAATTCACCGGCAAGGCGTTCCTGGGACTGACGTTCAACTGCGCACATTGTCACGACCACAAGTACGACCCGATCACGCACGACGATTATTTCCGGATGAGGGCGTTCTTCGAACCGATGGGCGTCAGGCAGGATCGTGTGCCGGGACAACCGGATCCGCCACCGTATCCCCCGTACGTGTATTCGGGGTCACGCACCGCCGTGCGGATCGGCATGGTGCGAATCTTTGACGAGAGGCCGGACGCCAAGACGTGGTTCTACAGTGGGGGAGATGAGCGGAACAAGGACAAGGAACGCGGGACGATTGCACCGGGTGTGCCGGCGTTTTTGGCCGACTTGTTTCCGCCGATTCAACCGATCGACTTGCCGCTCTCGGGGTGGTATCCCGGCGCTCGTCCGAATATTCAACAGGCCGTGCTCGAGGAGCAGCGACGTGAGGTGGCCAACGCTCGCGCGGGGCTCGAACAAGTGACCAGCCAACCGGTTGATGTGAGCCGCCTGCAGAAGCAGGTTGACGACGCCCGTGTCGTTTTTGACGAGTCGTTGAAGAAGGCCGTTGCCTCTGGCCAGGCCGGGGCTCTGGTGGGCAAACAATCCATGTACCTGGACGCGGCCACCGGCCGCCGAATCGTACAGAACACCTTACCCGGGTTGAAGGCAGTCCCACGGGGGACCCGCATCAGTTTTCAACTGCGAATTCTCGAAGACAATCATGTCAATTTCCAGTTGGCAAAAAACACCAGGAGCGGACTCACTGCCCTGTATGTCGCGTTTGCCGGCGGCAAGATCTCCTCGTACCGACCCAACAGCTACTCGGAATTTGCCGCCGCGACATACGATTTTGCCGCAGGCGAGAATCACTTCCACGTGAGCCTGGAAATCGATCCGGGCAAGGACACGGTGGCGTTGAGTGTGAAACTGGACGGGGCAGACGGGTTCCTGGTCCGGAACGTGCCGATCGCACTCAACGGCTGGAATCCGACCAAGAACCCGCACCAGCCATTCACGTTCGACTGCCGGACCGGTACCAAGGCCCTGGTGGACCAGGTCGAGGTGATCGCAGGGAAACAGAGGTTCGCCTGGGGTTTCGAACCCCCGAGATTCACCGATGGAGAGGATGTGACGGGCATCGCGGGCTGGACGATCCACCCGCAGTCGCAGCCCGCAGCGACGTCGGTGGTGTCGATGATTGCCGCCTGTGAGGATGCTCGTCAGAGTTACACGAAGTTGAAGTTGGCCGAGCGGGCACTGGCGGCGGTGTCACTGGGAAGCGAGGTGGCCCGCAAGAGGTTGTCGGCCAACACGCTGCAATTGGCGAACCTGGAAGCAACGATCGCCGCCGACAATGCCAAGCGGAACGCCGCGAAGCCGGACGCAATCGAAAAACTCTCGCGGGAAGCGTACCGGCGGCAACTGGCGGCCGAAACGGCGATGGCCGAATGGCAGGTTCTTGACGCCCGGTATGAACTGGCGAGAGCACGGGCGTTGCCGGCCTCGGACAAGCAAAAGGCACCACGGATCAAGAAACTGGAACAACAACTGTCGACGGCCCAGAAGCAGGGCCAGGAGGTGGCCGCCAGACGCGACAAGGCTGCCGATTCGGTCGACTACAAGTTGCTGAGCCGGGTGACCAGCAAGACGTCGACGGGACGGCGAGCGTCCCTGGCCCGCTGGATCACCGACTCCCGCAATCCACTGACGCCGCGTGTCGCGGTCAATCACATCTGGCTACGGCATTTCCATTCGCCTCTGGTCGAGACTGTCTATGACTTTGGCCGAAACGGCAAGTTGCCGTCTCATCCACGGTTGCTCGATTGGCTGGCTGTCGAACTGCTCGAACACGACTGGAGCATGAAGCGATTGCACCGGTTGATGGTCACCAGTCACGTGTACCAGTTGGCCGCCCTCGTCCCGGAAGACGACCCGGCGATGCAGAAGAACAGCGTCGGAGACAAGGACAATCGGTGGTTGTGGCGTCGGACACGTGGCCGGATGGAGGCCGAGGTGATCCGCGACAGTGTGCTGCTGTTGGCCGGTCGGCTGGACTCCTCGCTTGGAGGCCAGGTGTTGTTGAACACGCAGGCGATGACGACGGGGCGCCGGAGCCTTTATTACGAGGTCTATCCCGAGGCCGGCGGCCACACGGCATTTGCCGAGTTGTTTGATCCGCCGGATCCGACGGACTGTTTTCGCAGGTCGTCGACGGTGGTGCCGCAACAGGCCCTGGCGCTGAGCAACAGTGAATTGATGCATGCGGCCAGTGCCGAAACATCCCGGCGGATTGCTGGTGAATCGCGGGAGGAATTCATCCGCAATGCGTTTGTTCACGTGCTGTCACGCGCGGCCACCGACATTGAGGTCACCGCCTGCCGAGAATTCTGGGACAAGCAGATGCAGGAACTCAAAGACGACGTCCGGGTCCGCGAGAGCCTTGTCCGCGTGTTGTTCAACCACAACGATTTTGTCACGATCCGGTGATTCGTACCGGCGACATTCAAACACGGAACAGATCAATGCAACGACGGAACTTTTTGGCCGATTGCGGCCTGGGATTCACCGGGCTGGCTATGGGGTCGATGTTGGCCGCCGATGGCATCGTGCGGGCTGATTCCAAGCCTACTGGGGAGCCTCATTTTGCTCCCCGGGCCAAGTCCGTTGTCTGGATCTTCCTCTCGGGCGGCTACAGCCATATGGAGACCTTTGATCCCAAGCCGATGTTGAACAAGTACGCGGGCAAGACGTTTTCCGAGACGNCGTTTCCCAACCCGGTGGAATCCCCGTTGCACCGGGAGCGGTTCCGTAGCGCGCCGGCCGAAGAGATCAACATTCGTGACGTGTACAACAAGATCTTTCCCATGCAGGTGGGATTTGCCCGTCACGGTGAAAGTGGAATTGCCGTCACCGACTGGTGGCCCCACCTGGCCAAGCAGGTCGACGACATCTGCTTTGTCCGGAACATGTGGACGACCGACAACGATCATGCCGCCGAGAACCAGATTCACACCGGCCGCCACAAGCTGGACGAGACCCAGCCGAGTATCGGTGCGTGGGCGCATTACGGCCTNGGATCTCTCAACGAGAACCTGCCACGGTTCGTGGTGCTGGGGGGACCAACTCGAACCGACACACGGCAGTCGATCGATTCCTATTACCTGGGGCCCGCCCATGCGGGGGTTCCATTGGCACTGGATCCCAAGAATCCACTGTCNTACGGCACCCGGCGTCCCGGACAGACCGCCCAGCAGCAGGCCAACGAATTCGATCTCGTGGCACGCCTGAACCAGATCACGGCCNCGAATCGGCCACAGGATGCGCGTCTGGCGGCACGGATCAAGTCGTACGAACTGGCNTACCGGATGCAGGCGGCGGTTCCCGANGCGGTGGCACTGGCCGAGGAAACAACCGACACCCAGAAGATGTATGGCATCGACCAGGGGCCGACGAAGTTGGCGGGCCAGCGAATGTTGGCGGCGCGACGGATGGTGGAACGGGGTGTCCGCTTTGTGCAGGTCTTCCCCTCTCCCTACGGGACCTGGGACTCCCACCAGAAGCTGAAGGAGAACCATGCCAGGATGTGCAAGTCGGTCGATAAGCCGGTTGCGGGATTCCTGGCCGACCTGAAGCAACGGGGACTGATGGATGACGTGGCCGTGGTGTTTTGTACCGAGTTCGGACGGACCCCGGGACGGGAAACACGTTCAAGCAACACCACCGGTCGCGACCATCACCCACACGGTTTCACCGTCTGGCTGGCCGGTGCCGGGCTGAAACGAGGGTACGTCCACGGCGCGACCGATGAACTGGGTTACCACGCTCTGGGCAAGGGACATTACGTGACCGACTTGCACGCCACGGTGTTGCACCTTTTGGGNCTGGACAACACCCGCCTGGAAGTGCCCGGTCGAAAGCGGTTGGACATCGACCGGGGAAGCGTGATTCACGATATCCTNGCGTAGCGNGGTTCAATCNGAACNNCTCNNNGCCANTNGGCCGNGCCNGCCCGGNNTGNNTCGTGGNNGGGCAGCGACGTGCCGCTTCCACGNTGGCCGTGCGACGATCCGGCTTATTCGTGTCGCAGGGCTTCGATCGGGTCCATGTCGGCGGCGCGTTGGGCAGGGTAGACACCGAAAAGGATCCCGACGCCGAGAGAAATTCCCACCGAAAGTGCGACCGACCACGGTGCGATCCNCGGCTCCAGAGAGTACACCTCGGCGGGAAGCATGTCGGGATTGATCAGTGTCACCAGGCTTCGCAACCCACGGTAGAGTGGGCCACAGAACAGGCCGAAACACACCCCGAGCAGGCCTCCGGTGGTCGTCAGCACGATCGTTTCGACCAGGAACTGCTGGGTGATGTGGCTGCGGGTGGCGCCCAGTGCCCGACGGATGCCGATCTCCCTCGTTCTTTCGGTGACGGTGGCCAGCATGATATTCATGATGCCGATGCCCCCGACCAGCAGGGAGATTCCGGCGATGACCACGAGCAGGATATTGAACATGGCCCGGGTCCGCTCGGCCTGCTCCAGCAGTTCCTTGGGGACAACGACAGCGAAATCTTCCTGGTCGTGATACCGATTGAGCAGCGTCTCGATGATCGCGGCGGTTTCGTTGACGTGCTCGATCGAACTGACTTTCAGGGTGATNTGGCTGAGCTGGACTTCCTCGCCGTACCAGTTGCTGCCTCCGACACCGACCCGTCTCATCACCAGGTCGCCAATTCGTTGCCGCATGGTCAGCAGTGGGATGTAGGCATCGAGATTGTATTCGCGAGCGTCGAGGCTTCCGCCGATCGCTGCTGACGCCGTGCGGGGCTTGGTCTGGCCAATCACGACGTAATACTCGGTGCCNACCCAGATGGTCTTCCCGATCGGGTTCTCGTACGGGAAGAGCTTGGTGGTGGTTTCGTGTCCGAGCACGACCACCTTTTGTCCGCGGTCCCGCTGGGTGAGCCAGCGGCCCCGGGCGATCTCCAACTGGTTGAGTGACAGGTATTCTTCCATGCAGCCGACCAGCTTGGAATCGGTGGTCAGGTTGTTGTTCCGCAACTGGAACTGCAGTTCGCGCATCGGCACCGAACTCTCGATGCTGGGGATATTCGATGTGATCCGGCGAAAATCGGCGCGGGTCAGTCCATAACGTCTGACCTGGGAACTGCCGCCATCACCGTCACTGGATCCGGTGGGTTTCTTGGTGCGGACGATGACGTTCTTGGCACCGAGTTCGAGGATCTGCTGCTGCGCGCGGTAACTGACACCCTCTCCCATGGCCACCAGCCAGATGACCGTGGAGGTGCCTATAAAAATGCCCAACGCAGCGAGACTGGCTCGCATCTTCTGGACGGCCAGCCCCTTGAGTCCGAGNTGGATGGTTCGAAGAAGTGAACCGCTCACGGTGTTGTTCCCTGTCCCCAACCGACGTTCAGGTNGCTTTGTGGCCCGGCATCTGGTCCGTTGCTCTCCGCNACCCCGTCATCGCAACGAGGCTGCCACGCCTTGGCCCTTAGGAGCCGGTTTCTTGGGTTTCGCCTTGGCCTTCGAGCCCTCCGGCTTGTCCTTTGACGAATTGACAGGCTTGTCGGCCGGCTGGTTGTCAGTTGTCTTGGCCGAACCGGTGATCTTCAGGGCCTCCTGCTGGGCTTCGGTTATGAAAGCCAGTGGGTTCAGCACGACCTCCTGTCCTGCCCTCAGCCCCGAGACGACCTCGACGAACTTGTCATTGTTTTCGCCTGTCTGCAAGGTTTGTTTTTTGATGCCCTGTGGTGTGTTGATCCAGCAGAGTGTCTCGTTGTTTTCGGTTTCAACAATCGCCGCGACCGGGACTGTCAGCACGTTCTTCCGCGACGCGATCAGAACCTCCACCTCGGCACTCATTCCCGGTTTCAGATTCTCGGATTGGGGCAACTGGATCACGGCGTCGTACTTCACGACGTTCCCGGACCACCAGCCTGCCGGGCGTGCCACCTTGGCGACCGATACGACTTTTCCTTCGAGTGTCCGGTCGGGCAGTGTCACCCTGGCTGTCAGGCCGGGCGTGATCCGTTTCAGTATCGACTCGTGAACGCCGACGGTGATCTGCATCTTGTCCAGGNTGGGCATCANCAAAAGGACCTGGTTCTTGTGGACCGTGGCTCCTTGCTGGACCTCGGGGGCATTCTTCCAGCGTGCGGCATTCGGATGGATCACCATCCCGTCCCGGGGCGCCTTGACCACGCAGTGCTTGAATTCCTCGATCGCGACATCCCGCCGGTGCTCGTCTGCNAAGGTNCGNTCGGCAGCNGCCTCGTATTCNGCNGTNGNCGACTTGAGTTCCCCCTTNAGTCTNTCCAGGCGTTCGGCCTTCNTGAACTTCTTGAGGACATCGATATTGGTTTCCTGGATCTTCAGGTTCAGTTTTGCCTGGGACAGCACGAACTCCCCTCGCTCCACCTGCAGGCTGCTGACGTAGCCACGGTCGGCCATCATCCGGTAGTGTGCGAGCATGTTCTGGGCGGTCAGAACACTGGACTTGGCGTTCGACAGGGATTTTTCGAGCTCGGTGAGTTGTTCGACGAATTCGCCTTCGAGGTACGCCTTGATGGCCAGTTCCGAGCGATTCATGTGGGCCTTCAATTGGATCTCACCCGCCTTGCACCAGTGCGCAAACTTGGATCGCTCGTGGATCTGTTCTTCGATCATCAGTGTGTCAAGCCGCAGGAGTTCGTCGCCCTTCTTGACGACGGTGCCACTTTCGACGACCGACGTGATCGTGTTCTGACCCCGGACCTTGCAACGAATCTCCGTGTTCTCGGAACTCTCCAGGGTCCCGGGTTCGATGACCGTCACATCCAGGTCGTCGAAGACAACCGTGTGGGTCAATTGGGGGCCGTCTGGGGTTGAAGGAACCAGTGACGTGGTTACGACCCCGGCAGCGATAAGCAGCAGGATCACGAAACCGAAGGCAAAAAACCAACGTCGTGTTCCACTGCTAGCGGCTGCGTATGTGGTGGCCTTCCTGGCCTCGGGACGATCGGTGTTGCCAACTCGCGCATCGGCTGGCACTCGGTCGTCCGGGAAAACGTCAGTCACCATGGTCTGTCTTTCGGGTTCGGGGCTGGCTCTTGGCGTTTTTCGTGGGTGGTGAGGTGCCCGGCTGGGTGTCTTTGGTGTGTCCTTGAGGATTTAGCAGGACCTTGTCGCCCTCGTTCAATCCACCGAGCACGATGGTGAACTCGTCATTGCTGTCGCCGAGTTCCAGCGACCGTGGCTGGATGCCTTTTGAGGTCTTGACCCAGCACAGGTGCCCATTCTCGGCCTCGACGATGGCGGCCACCGGGACCATCAGCACGTCCTTGTGTTCGGCCACGACCACCTTCACGGCAGCTGTCATTCCCGGTCTCAGCCCTTCGACGATCGGTAGATCGATGATCGTGTCGTATTTCACCATGTTGCCGGTCCACCAGGCGGCTGGTCGAGTCACGCTGGCGACGGAAGAGACCTTGGCTTCGAGGGTCTGGTCGGGGAGGGCGACGGTGACGGGGAGCCCCACCTTGACCCGGTCGATCATCTCCTCGTGGATGCCGACCTTGATCTGCATTTTGGACAGGTCGGGCATGAGCAGCAGGACCTGGTCGTAACGAACGTTGACTCCCTCGGTGATTTCCGGCTCGTTCTTCCAGGGGGCGGGCAACGGATAGATGACCAGGCCACCACGACTGGCCTTGATGACACAATTGGCCAACTCTTCCTCGGCACGTGTCCGTCGGGAGATGTTCATCGCCAGTTCTGCTTCGTCACGCTTGACGTACGACTCGCCGGCGGTCACTTCACCCTGCCGGGTCTCCAACTCCATGGCCCGCTTGTACCGTTTCAGGACATCCAGCTTGGTGCGGTTGACCAGCAATTCCAGTTGGGCTTGTTCGACGGTGAGCGATTGGCTTTGGACCTCCAGTTCCGTGACAAATCCCCGTTTGAAGAGCCTTTCAACGCGGAAGAGCATCTTCTGGGATGCGATGAGATTCGAGTCGGAGACCGCGACCAGTTTCTCGAGTTCTTTCAACTGGGTGAGGTATTGCCCCTCCTTGTAAGCGCGGATGGCGATCTTGGCCGTGGCCAGTCCCGTCGACGTCTTGGCGAGGCTGGCCCGTGACTTGTGGACGTTCGTCTTGGAGAGACTGAGATTTTCCTCGAGTACCTTGGTGTCCAGTCTGACGAGTTCGTCGCCGGGTTTGACCACTGTCCCGCTGGGGATCACCCAGGTGACGGTGTTGAAACCGCGGACCTTGGACTTGATTTCGGTGTTGTTGCTGCTCTCAAGCGAACCCTGTTCGGTGATGGTGACCAGCAGGTCACCACGGGTGACCTCGTAAGTGATGGCCGAATTCGAAACGGATGTCGCAAAAAGAGTGGGCTGCAGCGCCATCACGGAGACGATGATGGCAATCAGTCCGAGGCCCAGGATGAGCAGTGTCCTCGGTCGCTTGCGTGACGGCCGTTGCGAACCGTTCGCCTTCCACGCGGATGTGTCGGTCCGGGTGGTTTTGGGGGAGACGGTGGGCGGGACCACTTCTGTCGTCAAGTTCAGTCTCCGGTCTCAATGTCCGTCATTTACGGACTGCCACCAGAATGTGGTTGGGCTGGTAGAACAAATGCCGGACCCGAATTGTCACCTTCGCCAACGTCCATATCAACGGTAGTGTGGCGTTCATTGACGATTGGATCAATTTGAGATTGTCGGATCGCGGTTTGCCATTTTGGGCCCGTCGTTGAAGTTGGGCGCTGCAGAACAGTCGGTTGCCATCCTTTCGGAGTCGCTGCTGCTCCATCGTCGTTGTCGTCGGATGACTCTTCGATCCACCGGCCGTTTGCATCCAATTTCATGATGCCCAGTTCGCGAGCCAGTCGCATCCGGGCCGCATAGTAGCTGAACCAGGTGTTCATGAACTGGTTCTGCGCGGACAGAAGGCTCCGGAGTCCATCGATGATATTTCTCGTCGTGTTGCCGCCAAAGCTGGGAGGGGGCTGCCCCGGTTGAGATGGCGGTACCGGGGCGTAGAGTCGTTCCCGATTCATGTCGAGTTGTCGGAGTCCAATGACAATCGCCTGCCGCTGAATCTCCAGGAGAAGTTGCAGACGGTCGATGTCTCGTGCGAGCTGCCTCAGCCCTTGGTGCAGGGCGTCGCGTGACCGGATCAATCCACGTCGATTTCTCTGGAAGTTGACCATGGATTCACGATAGGCATTGCGCTCGAGCAGTCGGGTCAGGGGAGCGTCGACTTCCAAGCCCAGGCGGAGAGTGCTGGTTGCAGCACGGAAATCCGCCGGATTGTTTCCACCGGTACGGACATCGCCACTGGTGGTGACGTTCAGGACGCCCTGGAGGGCGTCGGCACGGACCTGGACCGTTCGCCAGGAATCCACCAGTGCCGCACGGCCGTTCATGAAATCGAGACGGTTGGCCAGGGCGACCTGGAACAGGTTGGCGGAATCGAGTTCGATCTTGGGAACGGTGACGGATTCGAGCCGGGCCCGAGTCTGTACGAGCATCGATCGTTGGACCAAACGCATCAGGCTTGCTGACCAGACGACCATCTGTCGGATCGTCGGCTTGACAGTCTTGTCGTTGAGGCCGGCCTGGATCATCGAGATCTCGGTTGTGGCCGTGACGATTTTCTCGTCGATTTCCTTGATTGCAACCGCGAGTTGGGCGATGTCGTCCTGGAGGGCGATCTTCTGGTCGGCGGACATGCCGAGTTCCCGTTCGGGAACGATTGTGGCCATGTGAGCCATGTCCGCCTTGACATCGTCGCGTTGCTGTTTGACCTTCGCAACAATCTTGGTGAGTTTGTCCAGGACCTCCGCGACTTGTTGGACGGTGGAATCTGGTTGCAGCGATCCGACAAGCCCCTGGTGGCCCCGGATCTCTTGCCGCAATCGGGTCGCTTCGCGGCTGACGAGTTCGAACTGGCGGATCAGGCTGTCATCCAATGTGACCGGAAGGTCTGGAGGCAGTCCCAGGGTTCCTGTCGTGAACCGATCAATGAAGAACCTCAGGGCGTTGCGGCTGTCCAGTATGTATGCCCGGGTTTCCTGCACCTGCTGGCGGAGCAGGTCCACCTGGACCAGGTCGATCAGGCCGCTCTCTTCCAGGGCGATCGTCTGAGACAGCAGGTTCAGTTGTTCCTCGAGATTGTCCTCGGAATTGCGGATTTGCTGGAGGTCCTGCAGCAGGCCGATGTAGCCACCGACTCCGCCTGCTCCGGATGCAACCTGGATGGAGGTGCTTTGTCCACCACGTTGAGGCCCACTGACACCGCTTTCCCCGATTGCCACCTGGGTGTAGAACCCCTGGCGAAACTGGCCGTAGGCACGCAGGTTGCCCAACAGGGCCCGTTCGTCACGGGTGAGTTCCTCCAGAGCGATGTCACGGCCTGCTCCACGAAGCAATGGCTGGACGAAGACGAAATTGGCCAATGAAGAGGACAGGTTGGCATCACCGCCGGAGAACTCGAAGACGAACGAATTGGCGAATCCGGCGAGCAACTGTCCGGCCGTCGCCAGGCTTCGTTCGACCTGGACGGTCGGGTTGGCCGATGAACTGCCGACTGTCAGCCGATTGCTCTCTATGCCCTGGGACGGTCCGCTTACAACGTACTTTCCCGATGCCGCGTCGTACGACAGGCTGGCGGGGTACAGCGATCCGTTGTGCGAAAATGCCGTGCCAAAACCGCCGTAGTACTGGGTGTCGAGTCGAAAACGTTCGGCGGTGACATCCAGTGCTGAGAGGTAGAGCGTCTCGAGCTGATTCTGGTGTGTCGGAGAATGCATGTAGGCCAGTTGGACCGATGAATCGATGTCGAGAATCAGCTCTCCGGATTCGGTCAACTCGGCGTAGTCACCGAGAGCCTGTTTCCAGGTCGGGTTCTCCAGGTCCTTGCGCTGACCGTTGTCGTTCCAATGATCCCATCCGGACATTCCATTGACCTCCAGCATGTACTGATGCGAGGTGGGATCGTCCTCGGGCATCGGCGAACGATCCGGATCGTTGGGATCGAAGAACCGGCTGCGAGGATCCATGTCGATGGCGAAGTCGTCTGCTTTCCACCGGGGGTCCGCGTTTCGCTCAGAGATCACGCCGTAGGCGTCTTCGTCGGCCTGGATGCGGTACTGGGTCCGCGAGCACCCGGTGAAGACCAGGCAGGCCGCGGCGAATACCAGCACGGTGGTCCGGCGAAACAACGGATGTGCGCAGCAGAGCATCAATACCAATCCGCCCACGCGGGGATTGTTGGACGTCCAAAACAAAAAGAAATCTCGTTTTGTAAGATTGACAATCTGGCTGGATGCGCACGGCGACCATGCAGGGCGTGCCCCCTTGCCTCGTATCGTCGTTCGGGACGCGTTGACTTTGCCGATTGTATGGATTCGTCAAGGGAGATTGCCCCTGGCATGAACCGACGGTGCCGTTTCGTGGTGTTGTTCGTCCCTTCTTCTTATACAGGGCAGCCTGCCATTGCTGCCGTGATCGTGTTGAACTCGCCGGCGATAGCGGAACTGAAACCGCATCACGACCGGCCTCCGCTGTCAAAGAAAATGAAGAACGAGTCGGAGACTGTCCGAGGTGTTCTCCAGGGGCCTTCGTTGGCGCGTCTGCCTCGTCTTCCAGGACTCGGAATTCGTTGATGAGAATCACACATTTCGTGTCCATTCTCACCTGCATCTGGTGGAGATTGGGTAGTCCTTCAGGTCGAGAACATCTTGCGTCTGCCCGTCTGGGCTGGTTTCTCGTCACGTCATCCGTTGGAGCTGCGAGGCGTCCGTTTGCCAGGGGCAGACTCCGGAAACTCACTGCTTGAACAGGAACGTCAACTTGAGGAAACTGTAGAGATGTCACAGCAGGTTGAAGAGAGCCGACCGGTGACCGGCTCGATTGAAGACGAGAGTGGATCGCCCGGGACGGCGCGCTCCGCGCCAAGGTGGGGTTGGTTTCTGCTGTTGTTGATCGGCGCGGTTGCCATTGGGGGAACAGCCACCCAGGTGATGTTCCCGAATCCGCCGTCGGTTGTTGTCGCCGATCCTGACGCGAGCCACACCGTCACGCGTGGCGAACTGGTCGTTACAGTCATTGAAACCGGGACGGTGGAGAGTTCGCGGAACACCGAGATCAAGTGCGAAATCCGGGGTGGCTATGGTGGGCGTGGCGGTCGTAGCACGGTCACCTGGGTCGTGCCCAACGGCACCACGGTCAAGGCCGGCGACGAACTGGTCAAGTTGGACACCAAGAATATCGAAGAGACGGTCAGCCTGGGGAAGACGGATACGAACAGGGCGAAGGCCGCCCTGGCACGAACCAAGACAGACGTGGCGATTGCCCAGGTGGCCATCGACGGGTACCTCCAGGGCGAATACCGATCACAGATGACCGCGTTGGAGAAGAAACTGGCGGCTGACCAGCGAAACATCCGTCACGCGGAGGCGATGCTTGCAGATATCGAGTTGCTGTTTGCTCGCGGGTTCGCCAATGAACTCCAGGTCAAAGCCGCCGAGTCCACTGTTGAACAGGCCGAGTTGGAGTTGAATGTCACGGACACGGAAATGGATGTCCTGAAGCGGTTGACCAAGAAGATGCAATTGGAAAGGCGAAAAAGCCAGTTGATCGCGACCAAGGAAAGATTGGCTGGGCGCGAAGCGGGAGTCGTGTTG
>PBOU01000123.1 GCA_002724415.1 Planctomycetaceae bacterium | reverse complement strand
ATGGTTCCGGCAACTGGACCATCGAAAGCAGCGAACTGGCCGATGGGGTGCACCAGTTGACCGCCACCGCCACCGATGCGGCGGACAACCTCTCGGCTGCCTCCACGGCGCTCGAGGTGGTCATTGATCTGAGCACAATGCTGATAGAGGCCGATGTCTTTGCGACCGCAGCAGGCAACCAGGTCTTTTTGGTTCTCGATGGCGACCAATTGCGAGCAGTTGATCAAAGCCACAACGATCTGATCGAGAGCCGGCTTGCCTCGGAAATCCAGGCCGTCGAAATCGATGGGCGACCCGATTCTGATGACTCCCTTGTCGTCACGCTGGAAGCCTTACCGTCCGGAGGCCTCTCGTTTTCCGGTGGTGGAGGCAGCGGTTCGGACCACCTCGCAATCACATCCGACGTGGCCGGTTCTGCAAACACCCTCGACGTGACGTTGTCGGATACGACAAGCGGAATTGTGACCGCTGATGACATACCGATCACGTTCTCCGGAATTGGATCCGTCGACACCTCCGGAATTTCCGTGACCGGTTCTCATTCGGTCGAGTTTTCGAATGCCGACGACACCATCGTGTTGTCGACGTCCTCGGTCTCAAACGGTTTCTTTGCTTACGCTCCCAGCTTGATGACGTCTCTTGCCGTCAGTGGGGGCGAGGGGAATGACCACCTGGTCGGGAGCCAACTTGGCGACCAACTTGCCGGTGGAGCTGGAGACGACACCCTCAACGGCGGTGGTGGTGATGACCTGCTGGATGGAAATGCGGGTGACGATCGGCTGATGGGCGGTGGCGGTGTGGACACCGTCAACGGTGGAGACGGCAACGACCTGTTGAAGGGCCAGGGGGGAGTCCTCAACGTTCTGACCGGTGGCGCCGACCTCGACACCATCAAGGAATCCACAGACTCTGACTTCTTTCTCGATGACGTCTCCCTAAAGAGCGAGGTGAGCACACACATTCTCGACGGAATCGAATTGGCTGTTCTTCGCGGAAACAACGCCGACAACACACTGGACGCCAGCGGTTTTTCGGGACAAACCACCCTCATCGGACTGTCCGGCAACGATTTGCTGGTCGGAGGCAATGGTGACGACGTCGTTCGTGGCAACAATGGGGATGACACGATTCTCGGCCTTGGCGGCAATGACCGTGTCCTGGCCGGAAGCGGGAATGACGGTATCGCCGGCGGTAGCGGAAACGACACCCTCAACGGCAACGGCGGCAGTGACTCGATCTTCGGTGGACTGGGCGACGACACGCTGTTGGGCGGCGCCGGAGCCGACACCCTGCTTGGTGAAGACGGCGACGATTCCGTCAACGGCAACGGCGGTGGCGACACGGTTGCAGGCGGCGACGGGAGCGACTCGATCGCTGACCTCACCAACGAGATCGATGAGGCGTTCGAACTGATCGTCGACTGGATCGACGAGAGCTAACCTGCCAGCAACCCCTCGACCACCTTGCCCGGCTGGCCGTCGAGCAGTGACTGCTCGCGGCCGTTGCGGAGGTAGACCAGTTCTTCGGGGTCGATCCCGAAGAGGTGCATCAGCGTGGCGTGGTAGTCGTAGTGGTTGACCACGTTCTCGACCGCGTGGTGACCGAACTCGTCGGTCTCGCCGTACGTCCCACCCGCCCGGAAGCCGCCACCGGCCAGCCACATGCTGAAACCGTACGTGTTGTGATCACGGCCGACCTGCCTGGGACCCGCGTCATTCTGGATCACCGGCAACCGGCCCATCTCGCCACCCCAGTGCACCACGGTCGAATCGAGCAATCCCCGTTGCTTGAGATCCGTGACCAGTGCCGCGGCCGGACGGTCGACCTTCAAACACGACGCCGGCAGGCTGCCCCGGATCGAGCCATGGTGGTCCCAGTACTGGTTCTTGGTGAACAACTGCACGAACCGCACACCCCGCTCGACCAATCGCCGGGCGATCAGGCAACGCGTGCCAAACTCGACTGTCGCCTTCTCATCCAGACCATACAGGGCTTGCGTGGCCTTGGTTTCACGACCGATGTCCAGAGCCTCGCGGGCCGCAGTCTGCATCCGGGCAGCCAAACCAAAGTTGGCGATCCGTGCTTCGAGTTCCAACTCGCCCTGCCGTTTCGAGATGTGTCGACGGTTGAGCCGGGTCAGCAGATCGAGAAAGTTCGTCTGCACCTCGCCCCGCAGTCGCTCGGGCGGCTCGAGGTTCAGGATCCGCGGCTCACGCGGACGCACCACCGTTCCCTGGAACAACGAGGGCAGCCATCCGTTGGACCAGTTGAGCACGCCCTCGACGGGCAATCCTCTCGGATCGGTCATCGCCACGTACGCCGGCAACTCGTCGGTCTCGGCCCCCAATCCGAACGTCAGCCAACTGCCCAGCGCCGGCCGCCCGCGTTGTGTTCGCCCGGTGTTCATCGCGTGGATCGACTGGCCGTGGTTGTTCACACCGGTGTGCATCGACCGGACCACCAAAACATCGTCGACGATCTCGGCGAGGCCCGGCAACAATTCCGAGATCGGCGTTCCACAGTCACCGTGTTTTCGAAATTTCCACGGGCTGCCCAGGACCCGGGAACTGGCCTGGGCCGCGTTGTCGTACTTGATCGTGCCGGGGAACTGCTGCCCGTCCAGGCGAGTCAACTCGGGCTTGGGATCCATCAGGTCGACCTGGCTGGGGCCGCCCTGCATGAACATCGAGATCATCGCGGTCGCCTGCGGTGTCTTGCGAGGCTGCTTGGGCAACAGGTCGAACGACTGCCGGGCCAACTCGGGCTTGACCGGTGCCGCCAGCAACTGGTCCCGCTGGCTGGCCCACGCCGCCGCCAACGGCGCCAGGCTCATCGCTCCCCGCGCCAGAAAATGACGCCTGGCGGCTCGCAGAATGTCCGGAGCGTTTGTCATTGGTCTTTTCCTCGAGTTGTCTCGTGTGGCCCGACCGGCCACGTCTGGTCTAGTCGATGTACAGGAAACGGTTCGCGCTGATCAGGGCCTGGCACAGGTTCGCCATGGCCCGCTTGTCCGGCGTGGTCGTGTCGCCCTTTTTCTTGATCTTTTCAAAAGCGGCCACCTGCCGTTGGACAAAGCCCATCATTTCGTCGGTGACCTCCGCGGGCGGTGTCACCCCGTAGGCCAACTGCCAGGCCCGCAACACCTGCGATCGCCGGTCCGGGCCCGCATCGGACTCGACCCGTTGAGCCAGGCGTTCGGAATACTCCACCACGAAATCACTGTTCATCAGCATCAGCGATTGCGGTGCGACATTCGAGGAAGCCCGTTTCGAGCAATTGGGGGTCATCACGGGAACATCAAAGGTCTCGAGCACGCCCAGCGGTCGGGTCCGACGAACCTGGACATAAAGGCTCCGCCGGAATTGCTCTCCCTCCAGGTCGATCGTCTTGGTCGGCTTGCGTTCGCCGTCGAGATTCTCCTTGCCCAACACGATCTGTCCCACCGCGTCCTCCATCACCGACACCGGCTCGCCAAACATCTTCGAGTTCATCGACCCGGAAATCGCCAGGATCGCATCTCGCAACGATTCGGATTCAAGACGCCTGATCGACATTCGGCCCAGCAGCAGGTTGTCCGGATCCAGCCGATTCAACCCGGGCGTCCGCCTTGACGACTGGCGGTAGGCCCACGAACCGAGAATCAGCCGGTGCAGCCTCTTGACCTGCCAACCGCCCCTCACGAATTCATCCGCCAACCAGTCCAGCAGTTCCGGATGAGTCGGACGCTCGCCCAGGACACCAAAATCGCCCGGCGACGAGACCAGCCCGCGTCCAAAGTGGTGCATCCAGATCCGGTTGACGATGACCCGGGCCACCAGTGGATGTCGTCCGCTGACCAGGTGTCGCGCGTAGGCCAACCGGCGACCGGTCGTCGGCACCGACTTGTCGTTGAGTGGCAGCTTGACCGGTGTCTTGAGATTCAGGACCGCCAGTTCGGCTGGTTCAACCTTTTGCTTGGGCTGCTGGTGATCACCCCGGAAATGCACGAACGTCGTCGGCACCTTGCCGGGAACCTCGGTCAGGGCTCTCAGGAACCCCTCGCGTGGAATTTTCGACCGGATCTCCTCGGCCCGGGCCGTGAATGTCTTCAGATCGTCGGCCGCCTTTTCGGACCTCAGCCGGTTGGCAGCCTTGCGGTCCGCTTCCAACTCGGCAGCCGCCTTCGGATTCAACTTGGCCAGGCTCGCCAGGGTGACCGTCTCCTCCGGATGAGCCTTCCGGGCCGCTTCGAGGAATTTCTTTTCCTTCTGCCGCCTCGCCGCATCCAGCTTTCCCGCGCGGACCTCGCGACGACGGTCGTAGAGATACAACGATCCCCCACTGATGTTGGCCACGCTGGGGTACTTCTTGAGCAACTTCTTCTGGTCGTCACTGCGTTTCCCCGAGGCCAGCCGGTAGGCCGCACGCAACGGTTCACGAACGTCCTCGGGCACCAGCAGCAGTTCTTCCTCCAGCGTCCGGGTGATGTAGAACTCGGTCTTCTTTTTCCGCTCGTCGTCGACCTTGACCGCCTCGGCCTCGACCCGCTTCTTCTCGGCCCGATCGGCATCGGTGTAAAGCGACAACTTGCGACCGTCGGGTGTCTTCCAGCTCTTGGGGTCCAGGGCCGGTTCGAAGATCGCTCTCATGCGGTAATAGTCGGCCTGGCTGATCGGGTCGTACCGGTGGTCGTGACATCGGGCACAGCCAACTGTCAGTCCCAGCAGTGACGTGGAGACGATCCGAATCGTGTCGGCGACCACCTCGTTGCGAGCCACCATCGCATCAACACCACCGGACCCGGTTCCGTCGGGTGCCATTCTCAGGTAGCCGGTTGCCGCCAACGCCTCGATCTGTCCGGGCGCCAGGGTCTGGCCGGGGGGAGGCACCAGTTCGTCACCGGCCAGTTGTTGCGTGATGAACTCGTCGAATGGCCGATCGGTGTTGAAGGACCGGATGACGTAATCACGAAAACGAAACGCCGAGGGCCGAACACGATCATCGTCGCTGTAACCTTCCGAGTCGGCGTATCCGGCAGCATCCAGCCAGTGGCGGCCCCAGCGTTCTCCGTATTGCGGCGACGCCAGCAACCGTTGCACAGCTCGTTCCCAGGCACCCGGCTTCCGGTCCTCGACAAACCGCTGCACCTCCTCGGGTGTTGGTGGCAAACCGGTCAGGTCGAACGTCAACCGTCGAATCAACACGGTCGGACCAGCCAACTGCGACATCTCCAGCTGCTTCTCTTCCAGCCTTCTGAGCAGAAACGCATCTATCGGCGATTGAACCTGGTGCCGGTTTTTTGCCTGCGGAACGTCCGGCCGAACCACCGGCTGAAACGCCCAGTAACTCCGGTCCTCCTCCGACAGGTACTCGTTCCCCTGGATCGTCTCGGGTTCGGGACGTGCCGTCGTGGCTCCCGCAGCAATCCAGCGTTGGATGACATCGATCTCAACCGTCGACAGTTTCTTGTCACCGGGAGGCATTTCACCAGAACGAATCCGGTTCAGCAGGTACGAATCGGCCGGCTTTCCCGGTGCAATCGCCGCTCCCGACTCGCCTCCCCGCACCAGCCATCTCCTCAGCCTCAGGTCCAGCTTCCCCTTGATCACGCCCGCCTCGCCATGGCAAAGAAAGCAGTGGGTCTTGAGAATCGGCCGAACGTGTTTTTCGAATTGCACCGGCTCTGCAGCCGAGAGAGTCGTGCCGGCAATTGCGACGGTGGCGCAGACCGCAATGGCGACCAGTGACAGCTTGCGTCGTCGGACCTGGGAGGTGTGTGGCATCATTGTTTTCTGGCGACCCATCCTGCGGTTTCCGCACGTGGCAGTTGCCTGCTCTTGACGAACCAATTCTCGTGACCAACCCGGCCCACATCAATGCGATCGTGCCTTTCGGTGGTCTCGCTTGAATGTTCTCTGCCACTCACACATTCTGAGTCCGGCTCTTCATCGCAGGATCAACAACCATGTCACACATCATCCGGCTACGGGTCGGTGAACTCGAATACGAGGCTCAACTCAACGAATCCGAAACCGCCCAGGCGATCTACGACGCGTTGCCGATCGAGTGCATCGGCAGCCGTTGGGGCGACGAATACTATTCACGGATCGACGTTCAGATGACCGAGGCCGACGACGCGCGATCCGAAATGGCCGTCGGCGAACTGGCCTACTGGCCCCCCGGCACGGCCTTCTGCATATTTTTTGGGCCAACACCCGCCTCGTTCGGCAACGAACCACGTGCGGCCAGCCCGGTGAATCCCATCGGGCATATCAGCGAGGACTGCTCGGAATTGAACGAGCTGGATCACAACGAACCGATCGTGATCGAGGCGATGTGAGTCCGACAGGCGACGGCTAGGCGACCGGTTTCATCGGCCACCCGTCCGGCACCCGCCACCGCACGATCTCGCCGGTGTCCTGGCGGTTGTGATTCGGTGGCGGGGCACCGCGTCCGGGATCGACCGGCCCATCACCGGGATTGTCGATCCGGTGCGTGTAGTACCCGGTCACGATCGTCCCGTCGCGCAGTTGCACGCTACGGGGGTGACCGCAATAGCCCGACCAACTGTGCCACGACAACAGGATGGGCTGATCCAACGCCCAGGTCTTTCCATTGTCGTGGCTGCCGACGACCTGGGTTCCGTAGGGGAACTGGCGATTGCCATACAGCAGCAGCATGCGGCCGTCGGCCAGCTTCAACGGATAGGCTCCTGCCGCCTGCAGCACACCCAGCCCGGTGGGAATCGGATCGGTCCAGGTTCGACCACCGTCGTCGGAATGGAACTGGAAGGCCGCGTCACCGGCCTCCGAACCCAGCGGGGCATTTTTTCCGCCTGGCACCTGGTCGGCGAATTCTTTCACCCGTCGGATCTGGGCGGCACTCGAACGGGTGACACCGAAGATCCGTTTCTTGTCTGCGATGTACTCGTAGCTGATCTCGTCCGAGTCGGTCCGGGTCGGCACCTGGGTGGGATCGCCCCATGTCTTGCCATCGTCGGTCGACCGGATCAGGTAGGCATTCCACTGGTAACCGCCGACGACCCGGTAGAGGTGCATTGCCAGCGTCCCGTCATCGAGTTCGATCGGGCCATGACACTCACCCAACCCCAATCGACCGGTGCCGGGTACGATTTTTGTGGGAAACGTCCAGGTGGACCATGTCTTGCCGGAGTCCGTCGAGCGGCTGATGCCGGCCGAGTGGCCCAGGATCAGGGTGCCGTTCTTCAGGCAGCGGAATCCTCCCGTCCGACCGGGCATATCCAGCACCACGGGTTCGCCAAACGTGCGAGCATTGTCTCGCGAGTACTGAAGCGTGCAGCGAGACTGCTTGTGCACCGGTGGTTCGATGAACCCGGCCACGATCACCGTGCCATCATCCAGTTGAGCAGCCTGGGGCTTGCCAGCACTCTCGAGCTTCACCCGAACGGCCGGCTGCTGTTGCACGACCATCACCTCGTTCATGTCGACGCTGTCGAATCCGTTTCGCAACCCCTTGGGCTTGGCGTATGGCACCGCGTTCTTCTTGTCCCGCGCCATCCCGGCTGCAGAAATCGGCTTCGCGGCCTGGGATGCCGCCTCCGAGGTTGTGACCGTTCCCTGGGCCAGGGCCCCGATGGCACCCAGCGCCGAACCGGTAAACGTGCGTCGATCCATAATTGCCACCCTTCTTTAAGCGGAGTCAGTTTTGTCTCATTCCCACGATCACCGCCCGATGACGTAACCGTGTGGATCCACCTCGTTCCGCAGCACATCCAGTTCCTGTTCACCGGGAGCCGGGGTTTCAGTCAATTCATCCGCGGCGCCGATTTCAAAACCGGTTTTCTCCTGCACGTCCTCCAGCGTCACGCCCGGATGCAGGCTCAGCACCTCCATCCGTCGCGTCTCGTCGTGGTAGCCCAGGACCGCCAGGTCGGTGATCACTCGATACGGTCCGGTGTCGGGCAACAAGCCCGCCGCCTCACGAGCCCCGGGGCCATCCAGGTACCCGGGCGTGGTCATGAAGTCGAGCTTTTCGACGAACCGACGGGGGTCGTGAACCGTCACCACCAGGGTCCGCCAGCACAGGCTCGCCAGGTCGTTGGCTCCGCCGCTGCCGGGAAACCGGACACGTGGCCTGGCGTAGTCGTCACCGATCATGGTCGAGTTGAGGTTGCCGTGAGGATCGATCTGGGCACCTCCCAGGAACGTGTAATCCATCAATCCCCGCTGGCACGTCTCCATCACCTCGCACATGGTCGTCGCCATCAGCCCGCGGTAAAACGTCCGAGAATCACCAACGCTGATTGGCATGGTCGGCAATTGGGGTGCGACGCCACCGGCCTCGAAAAAGACCGTCAAATCCGGAGCGTGCAGTCGCTGGGCCAACATCGCAGCCGAGCAGGGCACTCCGGTCCCCACGGCCACCGTCCGGCCGTTCTCCAGCAGCCGCGACGCGCAGGTCACCATCAACTCCATCGCGTTGTAGTCGGAGGCTGCCTGGGACATGATCTGGTGGTTTCACTCGGGGCGGGAAGAAGAGTCCATGAACTCCAGTCGCCGGAGTTCCTCGAGACGGTCCAGTCCACCGGCACGGCGGACGTATTCCTGGTGATCGTCGACACCAAACAGGTGATGCTCCAGGAACCGCGAATACTCGTCGGAATCCTCCTCGACGGTCAGCCATTGCCGGATGTGTTCCTCGTCCGAGTAGTACTCGTAGGGCATGTTCCCGGGATAACTGCCCAACGGCACCTCGCAGACGGCATCCACACAGTAATAGGGAATGGCGGTTCGCGCCGGGTTGGACCGGATTTCGTCGTTGGTGATCAACCGTTCGCAACTGACGATCAACCGCTTGGCCGCACGGGCCACGTCCAGGTCGGCCACGCTGATCCCCTCGATCCGGCAATTCCCATACGGATCGGATTCATGGACATGAATCACCGCAAGATCCGGATAGAGTGCCGGCACGGCGACCAACGGTTCGCCGGTAAAGGGGCACTCGATTTTCCGGGCGGCGCTGTGTCGCATGGTGTCCGTCCCGAGGGTGGTGTGGGCCGGCAAAAACGGAACACCCATGGCAGCGGCCCGGAACCTCAAGGCCAGCGTGTAGTTGGTCCACTCGGTGAACTCGACCTCACCGGATTCCATCACGCGACGGGCCTGTCGCGACAGTCCGCGGGCCTCGAGCCCAACAACGTAGGCACAATCAACCCGTGCCAGCATCCGGCCACGTCCATTCAGGTTGCCGGCACACATGACCTGGAAGTCGTGAGTCGAGGTGTGCCCGGCAAATCCGAGATCCTGTCTGTTCTGGCGGACGATCTCGTGCAGGACCGCCGTGGGAATTCGGTCACCGCCGAAGCCACCGATCGCCAGGTAGTCACCGTCGGAGAGCAATTGCCCAACGGCATCGGAGACGGACATGACCTTGTCGGTCATCGCCCGCGATTTCTGGCGGAAGTCAGCCCGCGCTGCAATTGTCGACGGGTCGGTGAAGAGCTTTCCGGAGCCCTGTTCGAGCGTGTCCATCTGTCCTGGTTATCACGGAGGCCTGTCGTCGGGGTGAGACTCAACCTATCACGAGCGGCACCGTGATTCCCAGCCCGGGGCAACTCCCCGGGCTACCGCTTTCGATATTTCGGCGGCTTGGGCACCGGTCTCGGTTCCTTCTTGATCTTCTGCAACAGGTGCTTGACGGCAGCATCCAGTTGAGCGTCGCCACCTCCAAAGGTCGCATGTGGCAGGTTGTCGACGACCACGTCGGGATCGACGCCGTGCCCTTCGATCAACCACTTTCGCTCTGGGCCATACACTCCCGT
This sequence comes from Planctomycetaceae bacterium, assembly GCA_002724415.1. Taxonomy (GTDB): domain Bacteria; phylum Planctomycetota; class Planctomycetia; order Planctomycetales; family Planctomycetaceae; genus UBA8437. The sequence continues at coordinate 8,271 of PBOU01000123.1, read as the reverse complement.
CTGCGCGGCCGAGGCGAATCCCCGGTCCACCAGCCGGTTGTTGATGCTCAACCAGATCTCCCCTCCCCAGGTGCGGGTTCCAATGAGGCTGCCCATTCCCAGGCGACGGAATCCCTCGGCAAACGCCTCACCGTCGGAGGCGGTTTTCTCGTTACACAACACCACCATGTGTCCGCGAAAAGCGTACTGCATGTTCCAGTACGGCTTGCCAACGCGTGGCTTCCAATAGAACCAGGCCTTGCGGAGGAGTTTCTCAAGAATCCAGCTGTCGATGTTGCCACCACGGTTGTGTCGGACATCAATGATCAGGCCCTGGCGATGGAACACCGGGTAATAGTGCCTGGCCCATTCGGCGATGTTGGACTTCCCCATCGCCCGCAGATGGACATAACCGACCTGGCCCTTGCCAAGTGTTTCGACAGCCTGCCGTCGGGTGTATTCCCACTGGTCGTAGCGGAGATCCGTGGCGCGGGTGGACGAGATCGGTTCGACAATCACTCGACGCGATTCCATCTCCCCGGCGTCGCGAACCGAACAGAGCACCTTCCGGCCCGATGTGTTTCTCAGCAACACGTTGATGTGGTCGACCGACAACACGGGCACGCCGTTGACAGACTCGATCACCGCACCCACCTCCACCTCGACACCCGGCTTGGCCAGCGGCGAGACCTCCTGCGGCAGATCGGGATCGGCCTGGTAGACGTGCTCGACCACGTAGCCACCTTTTGGGGCATCGCGCCGCAGCACCGCACCAAGTTGTCCTATCGACACGCCATCCTCGGCCTCGCGGTGATCACCACCACGGACGTAGATGTGCAGGGCCTCGAGTTCCCCGACCATCTGTTCGATCAGGTCGTTCAATTCGGCCCGGTCGGTCACCCGGTCCACCAGTGGCATGTGCCGCTGGAGAACCTCTTTCCAATCCACCCCGTGCAGGCCGGGGTCATAGAAATAGTCGCGTTCCATTCGCCAGGCGTCGACGAACATCTGTCGCCACTCGTTTGTCGGATCGATCGCCATCCGCCAGCCCGAGAGACTGACTCGCGACTTGGACAGCGACTTGGGTGCCGCCCCGGATGCCTCGAAGACATGCAGATCGTCACCCTTGTGGACCAGGACCTTCTTGCGGTTCCCCGAGATCCGGAACGACTTGATGTCCGTGAGCACCGTGGCTGATTCGGCGTCCGGTTCTCGTCGGATCGCCCGCAATGTCAACGTGCGTTTCCTGGAGGTCGATCTCGACACGTAGTACAGGTGCTTGTCTGTGGCGGCCAGGGTTGTGATGTTTCCCGCCGACACGGGCACAACCGCGAGCCGCGTGGTGATACCGTCGAGATCGATCGAAGCGGCTTTCTGGTCGCCATCGGCCATCGGCTTCTTCTTGCCACCGCCATCGACCAGTTCATCGGTCGACTGGAACACCGACCTCTGCTTCTTCCGCAGCGAGAGTTCAAAGACCTGGGTGGTGCGGTCGAAGAAGGGTTCGGGTTGTCGGGGTCCCCACGGACTGGCGACTAGCGATTCGAAATTGCGATCCGAGAGAAAATACAGGAAGCGGCCGTCGGAACTCCAACTGGGCGCGTAGCTGTCGTAACGATCCGTGGTCACGGCCGTGTCGGATTTCTTCTCGACGTTGTAGAGGTGGATCTGGTCGTTGCTGTTCTCGGCGGCCACGACAAATGCCAGCCATCGGCTGTCCGGAGACCACGACAGCCACGAAAAATTGTAGTTGTCCGACCGGGCGATCCGCCGGGACTTGCCCCGGGCCACGTCCAGCAGGAACAACTCGTAGTTCTTGTCCCGGTAGGCCACGAACTTGCCGTCAGGGCTGGGAACGGGGAAGTAACGAAACACCTTGCCATCGCTGGAGAGTTGTTTCGGTTGATCGAGCCCATTGGCCGGCAGGCTGTAGAATTCGAATTCTCCGGTGGCATCCGAGAGTGCCACCAGCGACTTTCCATCGGGCAGGAACCTCGCGCCACGGAAGCGGGTGCCCCGACTCCGCGTCAGGTCAACCCGACGCCCGGCCTTGGTCGGCAACAGGAACACATTGCCACGGGTGGTCACGGCCACCCGGTCGCCGTCGGGCGAGATGTCCAGCGCGGTGAGGTATTCCAGTGGTTTCTCGATCCACTTCTCGCGGGTCTGGTCAAAGTCCGAGGGCAGCGTGATCGCGATCTTCTTGTCCGTCTCGCCCGCAATGTCGTAAACCCTCAGGTCGGCGCCCCGCTGGTACACGATACGCCCCTGGGACAAGGACGGCCTGAGCACGTCGAAACCCCGGTGGCGGGTCAGTTGAGTCGGCGCGGCCACTTTTTCATCAGCCGTGTCCCCGGCATCCATCACCCACAGGTTCATCGTCCCGTCGCGGTCCGACGCAAAATACACGCGATCCTTCCACACCATCGGCTCGCGGCTTGTCCCCGTGTAATCGGCGGTCAGTGGCACGGCCTCGTCACGCCCCTCGTCAAAGCGCCAGAGCGTTTCAGCGGTTCCGCCCTTGTACCGCTTGGTGCTGCTGCCCTGCTTGCTCAGCCGAGTGAAGAACATCGTCTTGCCGTCGGGACTCCAGTCGGCCTGGCTGGCCTGCTCCAGGGGCACGCGATTGACGGCCAGTGTCTCGGGATGCACCAGAACCAGCTGGGTGTTCGGCAGCGTCGAGAAGTGGCGGGTGGCGTAGGCGACCTGGCCATCGGGAGTCCAACCGACCACCCGTGACGATTCGCCATCGTAGGTCAGCCGTTTGGGTCGCCCACCGGCCAACGGCATCACGTAGACCTCGCGAGTTCCCTCGTAGGCCGCCGAGAAGGCGACCAGTCGGCCATCGGGCGAGATCCGCGGGTGGGTCTCCTGGGCCAGGTGGGTGGTCAATCGCGTCGCACGCCCTCCCGACAGCGGCACGGTCCACAGGTCGCCCTCGCCGGTGAACACGACCGTCTGGCCGTGAACACTGGGATAGCGGAAATATCCACGAGGCCCTTCGGCCTGCAGCGTGGACGTGACCAGGCCAACAAGCACCACGCACGCCAATCCAAGACACCGTTTCATCTTTGTTGTCCTTCCCGAAGTAACACGCGACCGCCCGAGATGATCATCTGGGCCAGTACACCACGATCGCCACGCCAATGACGCCAACCACGATGTTGGCCACTGCCACCCAGGTTGGCTTGCGAGCATGCTGCATTGCCGTGCGGTTGTCGACATCCTCGCCACGCTCCGGCGACGGGACTCTCGACTTCTTGACCGTCGCCGCAACATCCACCATGCCGAGCACTCCGATGAGAATCATCAACCAGCGACCGGCCCAGGGTTGATCGTCAATCAGCAAACAGACCCAGCCACCCAGCACCGCGCCAATCAGCCCCAGGACCAGTGAGGTCACGTTCCATGTCGTCGTGACATCATAGGTCCCCGGCCGAAACACGCCCGCTGGCCCCACCCGCTTGTAGGCGATCGTGAACGCCACCATCACGAACACGACCATCGCGGTGTAGGCACCGATGNCGGCGACGAATGGTTCCCATCTCATCGNATCGCCCGCTCTTTCCGGCTAGGACAACATCTCGCGGACCTTCACCAGCAGNTTCTTGGTCGCGTGGACNCCGGCCACCTCCGAGATTTTNCCTCCCTCGAACTCGATNCCGACATAGTCGCTGTAGCCGGCGGCAACGACGATCTTCATCATCTTGACGAAGTCGGTCCTGGTCTCATTTCCGGCCTTGTCGAATGCGTGCGACTTGGCCGAGACCGACTTGGCAAACGGCATCAGTTCACGGACCCCGGTGTACCGGTCGTAGCTGCCAAAGTTGCCGAAGTCCGGCAGGGTGCCGCAGTTCTTCAGCTTGACGGTCTTCATGACCGATGAGAGCCACTTGCCGTTGGACGAGAGGCCACCGTGGTTTTCCACGATCACGTTCATCTTGACCGTGGCGGCAAACTCGCTGAGTTGTCTCAGGCCGTCGGCGGCCAATTTCAACTGCTCGTCGTAGCTTCCCTTGGACCGCGCGTTGACCCGGATCGAATGGCAGCCGAGTTGCTTGGCCGCCACGACCCACTTCTTGTGACGTTCGACCGAATTCTTCCGCTTGGCCGCGTCGGGATCACCCAGGTTTCCCTCGCCATCAATCAGGATCACCGTCGCACCGACCCCGGCGTCATCGGCCCGTTTCCGCATCTGGCCGATGTAAGTCTTGTCCTTGGCCTTGGCGAAAAACGGTCGGTTCCAGTACTCCACCGCATCAATTTTGAACTCCTTCTTGGTGAAGGAGGTGAAGTCCATGTTGTCGAGTTTTCCACTGCCGATCATCCGGTGCAGCGAGTACTGGGTCAGCGAGATCTTGTAGAGCGGTTTCTTCTTGTCGGCGGCCGACAGCAATTCCGGAACGGCCAACCCGGTGATGGCCAGGGACGAACCGGCAAGGAAATCACGGCGGTCAATCAGGTGCGTCATCGGTCAATTCCTCGGTTGAAGCGTGTCGGTNTTGTGGACCGACCATTCTAACGACAATTGCCCCAACAACGTGACCCTGCCAACAGCAACTTGTCGCNGCTTCTCCCGGTGTGGTATTTTGAANCCTGGGACGAATTCAACGGAGTTGGCCATGCTTTCATTCGGCAGCTANCGGGCGCGTGACTGCCAGGGTGTTTCCAGGCGTTCGTTCCTGAAGGCATCGGCGGCGCTGCCGTTTGCCGCCGGACTGGCCGGCCTGGACCCCCGGGCACTGGCAGCCGAGGCCCCCAAGGCGAAGTCCGTGATGCTGGTTTGGCTGATTGGCGGTCCCAGCCACCTGGATCTCTTTGACCCCAAGCCAAAAGCTCCCGACCTCTACCGCGGCCCGTTCGCCACGATCGACACGCGGACACCCGGCCTGCAGGTCACCGAATTGCTGCCCCGGCTGGCCAACCTGAGTGACAAGTTCTCCGTCGTCCGCACCAACATCAACTACAACGGTGGCCATCGCGAGGCGGGGTCGATCGGGATGACCGGCTACTCGGCCGCCGATGGAGGCGAGGGCGGTGGTGGTGGTCCTTCGGGTTACCAGCCACACTTCGGATCGATCCTGGCTCGCCACCGCGCCCGGCACCGTCTCGAGGCCGATTCGGTGGATCTTCCCGGATTCATCTCNCTGGCCCGGGGCCCGATCGGGGATGGTGTCGGTCCCAACTTCGGTTACGGCGGTGGAACATGGGGCAAAGGACACGATCCGTTCATGTTCAGTTGCGAGGACAACGGCAAGGTGTCNATCCCCGAATTGAACCTGNTGGACGGGCTGACCAAGAACCGGCTGGCCAGCCGCCGCGACGTGCTGGCCAAGCTGGACATCCTGCGTCGTCGGGCCGACCAGCGAGATTTCGCCAAGTGGAACGCGGTCTACAAGCGGGCCTACAACCTGATTTCTTCGATCGATGCCAACCGGGTGTTCGATCTCAGCCACGAGAAACAGGCGACCCGTGACGCCTACGGCCACACCTCGTTCGGGCAAAGTGCCCTCCTGGGCCGTCGACTGGTCGAGGCGGGTGTTCCGTTCGTCCAGGTCAACTGGAGCCAGTTCGTCGAGGTCCTGTTTCCCAACAAGGACTACGGTTGGGACACCCACTCGGACAATTTCGGCCTGATGGCCGACTGGCATGGCCCGTTGCTCGACCGCACGCTCAGTGCGTTGATCGAAGACCTCGAACAACGCGGACTGTTGGAGACGACCCTGGTCTGCTGCATGGGTGAATTCGGACGCACTCCGCGAATCAACAACATCGGGTCCCGCGACCACTGGCACCACTGCTACTTCTCGGTCTGGGCAGGTGGTGGCATCGAGCCGGGACGGGTGATCGGCGAGAGTGATCCCAACGGCGAACACCCGGCGACGGACCCGATCACGCCGGCGATGGTCGGCACCACGATNCTGGAACTCGCCGGAGCCACCACGGCCACCCGTGCCCAGCTACAGGTGCTGCAGGATGGCGGACAGATCATCGACGGGTTGGTGTAACCCATGGCCAGTTCCCAGCGTCAACGNCAATTTTCGTGGGTCATCAGTCTCGGCCTCCTGGCCGTGACCTGCCAGCCGGCCAGCACGGCCGAACCACAACAACTGACCCGTGATGGCCAGCTGAAATTCTCGCCGACCTTCATCAACGGCGGCCGCAAGCTGGTCTTCTCGGCCCACAACCAGCCCAAACGGGTTTCAATCATCGAACTCGACCTGGCCACCGGCAAGCAGTCACTGCACTATNCGGTTGGTTCGGATTCGCAGTTCGACATCGCCGTCTCGCGTGACGGAACATTCGAGTGTTTCGCGAGGTCCGGTGGAATCAGGCAGTTGTCGCTGGTCATCCGAAACCTGGTCACCAAGAAGGAAACCCTCTTCCATCCGCCCGGTGCCTTGCGGAGCACGATTCGTACCCCCAGGTTCACCCCGGACAACAAGCGGATCGTGATGACGATCAATGCCCCGGGTGGCCAGCAGATCATCTCGATGAACCTCCAGGGCAAGGATGTCCGCAAGTTGACCGCCTCCAACGGCATCAACGGCTGGGCGGACATCTCGCCCGATGGCCGGACGATCGTCTTCAGTTCCAGCCGNAACGGGGCACTGGACCTGTGGTTGATGGACGCCAACGGCGANAACCAACGTCAGTTGATTCACTCGGCACGCCGNGACATCTACCCGACCTGGTCACCCGACGGCCAGCGGATTGCCTTCACCAGTGCCCGGGACGGAAACCAGGAGATCTACATCGTCGACCGCGACGGGAACAACCTGCGACGGTTGACCAGGCACCCCGAGCGAGACAGTTTTCCGGTCTGGCACCCGGACGGCCAGCGGCTGCTGACCATCTCNGAGCGTCGAGGCCGATTCGATTTCTACCTCTGGGACGTGTCCACGACAGCCGCCCTGGACACACCGTAGCCGTCCGGGAAGATCACGCTCCCGGCACGGGATACCCCTGTTGCTGATCGACAAGGTTCNGGAGCGGTTCACCGGCCTTGTACCGCCTGAGATTCTCGCAGAAGAACCGCACAACGCTTCGTGAACGATCATTCGACCAGCCGGCGATGTGGGGCGTGATGACCAGCCGCGGGGTGTCCCAAAGCGGATCGTCTTCGGGCAGGGGTTCGACCTTCGTGACGTCCAACCCGGCCCCGGCGATGCGTCCCTCGTTGAGACACTCGATCAGCGCCGGTTCATCGATGATCCCGCCACGAGCGATATTGACGATGATCCCCGTCGGCTTCATCAGTGCCAGTTGTTCGGCACCGATCAGACCCTGCGTTTCGGATGTGGCCGGGCAGGCGATCATCACCACATCAGCCTCGGCACACAGGTCATTGAGGCGGTCCAGGGGCCACAGCTCTTCCACCTCATCGGGCTTCTCCGGTGCGTGTTTGTCCACGGCAATCACCCGCATCCCAAATGCTGCGGCGATCTTCGCGTAACGTCGTCCGATGCCACCCAGTCCCACCACGCCGGCCGTTCGGTCGTTGAGATCGTAGGGAGTGAACTGGTCCCAGACGTGCTTCTGCTGGCATTCGCCGAAATGCTTCANAAATCTCGACACGGCCAGCGTCAGTGCCCAGGCGGTCTCGACCACCGGAGCGGCGTGGAGACCACTGGCGTTGGTCACCTGCAGGCCCATCTCTCGCACCTCCGGCGTCAGCATCATGTCCAGGCCGGCCGAGGTGGTCTGCATCCACTTGAGATTCNTGGCGGCCGCAAANACCTCNGGCGAGTGGTACCCAAAGAAGACCTCCGCGTCAGCCAACTCGGCCACCAGTTCCTCGTCTCCCTCCGGGTAAACAACCGTGTCGTCTCCGGCCGCCTCGAGAATCCAGTTGTCGTGTTCTTCTTCGAATCCGAGCATGTCGGAGATGACAATTTTCATCGTGGTTGATCCAGGTAGTAGGTGGGAATTGATGACGCCGGCCACCTAGGCCAGCACGTCGTGGACAATCTTGCCGTGCACGTCGGTCAGCCGGAACTGCCGGCCCTGGTACTTGAAGGTCAACCGCTCGTGGTCGATGCCCATCAGGTGCAGAATCGTGGCGTGCAGGTCGTGGATGTGCACCGGGTTCTCGGCGATGTTGTAGCTGAACGGATCGGTCTGTCCGTATGTCGTCCCGCCACGGACACCGCCTCCGGCCATCCACATCGAAAAACACCGCGGATGATGGTCGCGGCCATAGTTGTTCGGCGCCAGCTTGCCCTGGCAGTAGGACGTTCGCCCGAATTCACCGCCCCAGATCACCAGGGTGTCCTCGAGCAGTCCGCGCCG
>PBOU01000122.1 GCA_002724415.1 Planctomycetaceae bacterium | reverse complement strand
CTCACCATGATGAACGACGAGTTCGTCGTCGAGCAGTCTCGAAAACTGGCCGCCCGCGTGGCAGTCGATGCCGGACCGTTGCCGGACGCCCGCATTGGGTTGCTGTTCCGGTTGACCCTCGCGCGGGAGCCGTCGCCACAAGAGCACGATCTCTGCCGCAAGATGCTGGCAAAACAAATTGACCTGCACCGAACAGCCGCGCCGGACAAATCCCCCGAACTCGCCGCGTTGGCGGATTTGTGCCAGACGGTACTGAACATGAACGAGTTCCTTTATCCGGAATGACCCGTGCCTGACCTCTCACCAACCCGCCGCGAATTCCTGCAAAATACGAGCCTCGGTTTCGGCGCTCTCGCCTTGTCCTGTCTTCTCGAAACGGACAGGGCGCGGGCAGCCACACACGACCGAATTTCGCACGAGCTGTCGCCCCGGCTTGGCCATTTCACGTCGCAAGCCAAGTCCGTCATCATGCTGTTTCAAAACGGCGGCGCAAGTCAGATGGACCTGTTTGAACCGAAGCCGGAATTGCAGCGGCATCACGGTGAAATGGTGTCCCACTTCCGAGGCGGACCTGACGCAAAGGAAACCCCTGAGCCGCTGATGGGCAGCAAGTTTCGATTTCGGCCGCGGGGTCAGTCGGGTATCGAGTTTTCAGAACTCGTTCCACATCTCAGCCGTGTCGTGGATGACTTGTGTGTTGTGCGGTCGATGTACAGCAACGATCCCAACCATCCCGGCGCGACTTACATGATGTGTAGCTGCAACAACCGGCCGGGCCGTCCCACGATGGGAGCGTGGGTGACGTATGCTCTGGGCAGCGAGAATCAGAATCTTCCCGGTTATGTGTTGTTGCGACCTCCGGGCGTTTTTCACAGCGGCGGCGCCATGCAGATGACCAACGGATGGCTACCGGCAATATACCGCGGCACGGAACTCCGCTCGGAAGGCGACCCCGTGCTCAACTTGCGGCGAGCGGACACACAGCCTCCGGGAGCTCAGCAAAACAGTCTGCAACTCCTCGGCCAACTCAACCAGATCCAGCGGCAACGGTTCCCGGACGAATCAGTCCTCGACGCACGTATCAAGAACTACGAACTGGCCGCCCGCATGCAGCTGACCGCCGCGGCCGAACTTGACCTGTCCAGCGAAACAAAGGAAACGCAGCTGCTCTACGGACTCGACAATCCGGAGACTGCTCCCTACGGCCGGCAACTGATGCTCGCAAGGCGACTCGTCGAGCGCGGTGTGCGGTTCGTTCAGGTGCTCTCGCCGGGCGGGCATAACGTGTGGGACCATCACAGCAAACTGAACGACAATCTGCCAGCAATCTGCCGCAGGACCGATCTCCCGGCCGCAGCGTTGATCACCGACCTGAAACGCCGCGGTCTGCTCGACCAGACAATCGTGATCTGGACCGGCGAGTTCGGGCGATTGCCAACGGCAGAAGGCAAAGCCGCGACTGGTCGAGGCCACAATCCCAATGGCTTCACCCTACTGCTGGCCGGCGGCGGTCTGAAGGGCGGCTACGTTCACGGGGCCACCGATGAGTTCGGCTACGCGGCAACCGAGGATCGTGTCGGTGTACCGGATCTGATGGCCACCGTGTTGAATCAATTGGGCCTGGATCACGAGCGGCTGACGTTCAATGTGCATGCCACCAATGAGACATTGACGGACGCGAAGGTGACTGGGGCGAGAGTGGTCCGTGACCTGTTCGCTTAGAGCTTACACGCACGAAGCGGGACCTGGTGTTCAGGCAATCGACTGAGTTGTCAGCCCGTGGCGACTGGACCTTCCCGAAAAGATCAGCGACGCCGGCATCGCGAAAACCGGAGTTACGCCGGCCAGTTCGGGATCGTTCGGGACGCTTTCGCGGTCAACTGCACCGGATTTCGCACCGCTTTTTCGAAGTGGTCGTCAGTGACCTGCAGGTCGTGCTTCAACGCGATCGACTGTGCGTTGCCAATCCACTTGGCCGGTGACGTCCAGTGTGACAACTGACGCCGCCCCTGGAACGCTCAACCGGTGGTCCGGAGCCCGGCGGCCACTCCCTGGATGGACAGCCGCACCAGCTCAATCAGTTCGGGGTCATCGGGCTCGGACCGCAGCAGTCTCAACAGTCGGATCTGGGAGAGGTTCAGAGGATCGACATAGGGATTGCGCTGCATCACCGATCTCTTGAGCCACCCGATGTCGGCGAGCAGTTCGGAGGCCTCCTTGATGAGAAGGATGGCGTCCTGGGTGGCATCAAACTCAGAGGAGATGATTTGCCAGACGGCGGCACTGCCAGCGTCACTCGCCATTCCGGCATACGCATGAGCGATCTGCATGTCGGCCTTGGCCAGTGCCAGTTCGGCGTTGTCGACGAGGGCCCCGAACATGGGCCATTGGGAGTACATCTGTTGAAGGATGTCGCTNTTTTCCTCGTGCCNGTCGAGAAATGCCGTGATGGCACTGCCCAAGCCGAACCAAGCCGGCAGAATATGTCGTGATTGCGTCCACGCGAACGTCCACGGGATGGCCCGAAGATCGTCCAGGGAGGATCGGGCACTACGGCGTGCCGGTCGCGACCCGATGGGAAGGGCCTCGATTTCGCTGGTCGGCGTGGCCTGTTCGAAATAGGCGAGGAAACCCGGATGCTCGACGAGCCTGCGATAGCATCGGTAGGAGTGGTCCGACAATTGCTGCATCGTGTCGATCCAGCCGGAGTCCGGCTTCTCCGTTGGTTCGGCACTGACCAGCAGTGTGGCATTGATGATTTGCTCGAGATGGCGATGTGCNATGACCGGGTCATCGTACCGTTCCGAGAGGACTTCGCCCTGTTCAGTGACTCTCAGTCGGCCACCAACGGATTGTTGTGGCAGTGACCGGATCGCCCGCGCCGCCGGACCGCCTCCACGTCCCAACGCTCCGCCCCGTCCATGAAACATGGTCATACGGATGCCGTGTTGGGCCGCCACACGGGCCATCTCGAATTGTGACAGGTGCAATTCCCAACAGGCGGACAGATAGCCACCATCCTTGGTGCTGTCGGAATATCCGACCATGACAATCTGGTGGTCATCGTCCGAGTCGGCGAGGTTTTGACGGTAGGTGGGATCCTGGAACAGGTTGTCGAGGATCAAGGAGGCCTCCCGCAAGTCCTCGATCGTCTCAAACAGCGGGATGATCGGTAGGAACGGTGGCGACGCGTCATCGTCATGGCGGATGGCCCAGGCCGTATTCCACAACCACTGGACTGTCAACACGTCCAGCGGCGAGTGCGTCATGCTGATGATGTACCCACCGATCGGCGCACTGCCCCACGCATCGATTTCGTCCACGAGGAGTAGAAACGTCTCGAGAACATCTCGACTGGACTCGGAGAGACTGTCGAGCTGGATGGCAGTGACCTCGGCTGGGTTTGAAAGGAATTCGGGGATGGTTTGAGGCGTGTCCCCGAGAGCAATGAGTTCCTCGATGCACCGCCGATGCACATCAGAGTTTTGCCGGATGTCGAGTGAGGCGAAGTGGAAGCCAAAGACCGTGGCCTGGTCAATCCACGGCTGGAGGAATTGGTCGGCAATACGCTGGCCTCGGTGTGTCACGATGCTGTCACGCAGGGTGTGCAGGTCGTCCCGAAACGCGTCGCAATCCTCGTAGGCTGCGTTGGAGCGGTCGGCCGTGGAACTTGCCTCGAGTGTGTGCCGAAGCCGGAACTCGATCATCCGGAGAAAACGGCGGTAACTCTCGGACTTGGAGACGGGAGACAGCGCAGCGTCCAAATCGGGCCATCGTTCACAGCTGTCGTCAATTTGTNCCTGTAGNGATTCGTTNGCGGCCACCTGCTGTTCTGACATGACCAGTTGGTTGTGGATCCTGCGGCATTCGGCCAGNTGNCCNTCGAGAGCAGAGCGTCTCAGCCGNAAGAGCGTCTCTCGGGTGATGTCGGGAGTCACAAACGGGTGGCCATCCCGGTCACCGCCAATCCATGTGCCGAAGGACAGNACACGGGGGAGCGTGAAGTCGTGTTCAGGGTAGCTGGCCGCCAGGGCGCGTCGAAAATCCTGGTAGGTCTTCGGCACGACATCCCAGAGTGTCGACGCGAAGTANACGCCGCGANTCACCTCGCTCATCACGGGCGGGCGGTCGGGTCGCACGAGATCGCATTGCCAGAGGACTGTCAGGTTGGCCAGGAGTTCGCGTTCCACATCACGTGAGTCCTCGCCGGACAATCCGGGGAGAAGTTCGCGGACGCGTCTGAGCAACTGACGCGTGGTGCGGCGTTTCGCTTCGGACGGGTGTGCGGTGAAGACCGGTTCGATCCAGAGACGGTCGAGCCACTGCTGCATGTCGTTGGCGTCGAGTCCATGACGACGCAATTGACGGATGGCCGAGTCGATGGACTCGGACCGCTCCTCGCCCGTTGCCCGCGCGGCCACACTTCTGGACTTGAGGACGGTGATCCGTTGTTGGTCCTCCGCCACGTTGGCCAGGTCGAAGAACAGACTCAGCCAACGGATGACCGATCGCATCTCCGAGCGATCCAGTTCATGAAGGACGTCCATCAGTCGGGCCTCGGCCGATGGGGCACCGTTACGGCGTCCGGCAGACAGCCTGCGGATCTCGTCCATGGTCTCGGCCAGCAACTCTCCCGCCTGTTCTCTGACGACCCGGTCCAGGAGTCCCATCAGGAACTCGACGGTCGCTGCGACGCCGCCTTCCGACGGCGGAGTCGGCGGCGCAACAGTTGTCTGTCCGTTGGTAACGGGATTCGGCATCAGGAGACTCGGGGACAGACCGTGTGATATGACGGGTGGCTTGATGTCATGTCCGGTCTGTCGGAGAGAGCGCGGCACGGCGACAGGACATGCCAATCCATTGTAGTGTCCCGGGATTGGGATCGTTAGGCCGGGGCCGGGAGCCGATTGCCAGACGTCGATCACGGTGGCGAGATTGAGGTCGAATGGGGCATTTTGACGGTCAACTGCCCCGGATTTCGCACCGGTCGTCTCCGAAACTCGCACGCCTCTCGGAAAATCTGCTGATTGTCCGAGTCCTCTCCTGGGCACTCGGCCGGGTTGCACCGCTTCGCACCCGGTCGCAGGCCCCTGCAACACAGGGGTTTTTTCGTGCGCCGCCAGGTCAGCTTGTTAGCAGCGGAATCGCCATGACTTCAGGAAGAACCACCGCTTCCCGACTCTGGCGGAACAGCATCTCCCCCAAAGTGCACGCTTCCATCGGGTGAGGGCAGACCTTCAAAGCCCTCAAATGACACCTCGAGATCGTGTTCGGGAGCTGTTTTGGTGATGAACTCGATCAGCAAAGTCTCGATGCACGGATCAAGGTGATGGGTCATCGTGGCATCCAAGATCACTCGACTGCCGTAGTTGAGCTTGTCAAGAGTTTTCGAGAGCTTGGCCTGGTTGAGGAAGGTGACCTGGTTACTCAACCGTACTCGGTACCTGGTGACGCCAGCATCGTCGTCGGTCACCAGTGAATAGGGCGTTTGAATGGCACCTTTCAGGACAAATGCCAAGCCAACTCCCATGCCGATCATCAACCCCGACAAAAGGTCGATGAAGACGATGCAACCGAGGGTGGTGATGAATGGTACAAACTGGTTCATGCCACCATTCCACATCTGCCTGAAGAGTGTCGCGCTGGCCAAGTTGAATCCGGTGACAATCAGAAGTGCCGCCAGCGAGGACAGGGGGATGGCGTTCAGCAGTTGGGGGATCAACAGCACACAGACCAACAGCAACACGCCATGGAAAATCGCCGAGTAGCGAGTCTTGCATCCTGCGTTCAGGTTGACCGTGGTGCGAATGATCACGATCGTGGCCGGAAGAGCGCCGACCAGTCCACAGACAATGTTCCCGACTCCCTGGGCAAACAATTCGCGGTTCTTCGGAGCCACCCGTTCTTCCGGATCGATGTTTTCGATCGACTTCAAGCTCATCAGCGTGTTCAGCGAGGACACGACGGCGATCACGATTGCCGCCACGTAGACTTGGGGGGAACTGAGAGCTGACCAGTCCGGGAAGGTCAGCAGCAGTTTGAGATCCGACATTTTCGCGACGGGTACGTCGACGAGGTGCGTGGTCGGGATGACCCACTTGCTGTCCGCGGCGAAGTTTCGCAGCAGCAGCGTGATAGCGGCCCCAAGGACGACCACGACCATTGGGGCTGGGATTATGCTGGCTTTGAGTCTGGGGATTCGGTTCCAAACCAACAGAAATGCAAGAGAACTCACGCCAATGAGAGCTGCGGTCGGATTCAGGATGGATGAAGAAAAAGTCTTGAGGTCACTGATTCCCAAGGAAACATCGTGACCAATCAATTGGGGAGCCATCTTGAGGATCACGATCACACCAATGGCCGCAAGCAGTCCCTTGACGATGCTGATGGGGAAATAATTCGTCAGCGCTCCAGCTCGCAAAGCTCCGAGCGCCAGTTGGATGACCCCCGACAACACGATGGCGACCAGCAGAGCTTCGAATGAACCGAGTGCGGCAATTTGGGACGCCACGATCGCAGTCATTCCGGCCGCGGGACCACTGACACCCGTGTGTGATCCACTCAAGATCCCGATGACGATACCCCCGACGATTCCAGCCAGCAGACCGGAAAACAGCGGCGCCTCGGAAGCGGCTGCGATCCCCAAGCACAATGGGAGCGCTACCAGGAAAACCAAGAGACCCGAGAAGAAATCCTGGGGATAGAATCGACGTTTGGTATCGGTTGAATCACCGTTGGGGGCTTGTTTAGACATTGAGAATCTTCGGCCGGAGTATGGCTGTTGTCACCAAGAGTGGAGATCTTGAGGACGTCGCGCGACCCGAAGTCGAACAATTCGTTCGGCAAATGCCGGACTGCCCGAAGTCGAACAGTTCGTTCAGCAAACGCCGGAGGTCATTCCGTCAGCCGGTAATGACAGGGCCCAAGCGCAACGTCGCTGGTTTGCGTCCAACGACTAACAGATCATCGGCGCTGACAGCCCATTGGGTAGAGAGTGGCCTGAATTGGACGGAGCGTGTCGGTAAAACGATCGCTCGACGCGAGAGTGAGTGTCTCGGAAAACAACAGATCGAGGGGACAATTGACGCCCTCGACGCCGGACGGCCAAAAGGTCCGAGGCCTCCTTCGATTCCTTCGACTCCTTCGACTCCCGTTCCTCGTTCTCTTCGATCGGGACCTCCGAGTCCTCGATCGAGACCTGTGCCGTGGCCGGAGTCCCCACCCCCAGCAGGACCACGCACCACAACAGGGCCGAGACCATTCGAAGAAAACGACGATGCCGAAACCGGAACCAGTTACGCCGTTGGGTGGTAGTGTTGAAAGACATCTTCGCGGCCGCTCGCTGCTGAAACTTGCGCCACCACCAATGAGGGTAGTCGGAAACCCTACGACAGGTCAATAATTTTTACCTCGTAAAAACGTGATGACCCCCTGTGCGGAGAGGAAAGTGCTGATTTCAGCCCTCCAACGGTAGTATCCTAAATGGATTCCGGGGAACCCGGCTGGACACCCCTTGGTACCAATCCCGGTGTCTCAACCTGCCCTGATGACAGGCATCTCTTGCATTCGATACGACCGTGGCCAACGAGCCGACGATGACAAAGTCAACAGATTCCAGACCGACCAGGGACCAACGGCGATGGCCGCTCTGGAAAAAACTGCTGGTCGCGACCACGGTGTTGATGGTGAGCTTCGGCCTGGCCGAAACGATCGCCACGGCATTTTACCTGCGTGGTGATATCGAGCCCCAGTCGATCTGGGTCCATGCAACCGACAACCAGACCGCAGCTGTCGAATTCGATCCGGTGCTCGGATATCGTCTGACCGCCACCCCCACGAGAATGATGATCATCGGTTCCAATGGGGTGATCGAGTCCTCGGGCACCTTCCGCGGCAACAACCTCGGTGCGCCCGACAACGACGATTTTTTTCCAGCCCGTGGCCCCGACAACCGAAAACGATTCGTCGTCCTGGGAGATTCGTTCACGTCCGGACTCTACATGGAACGGAGTTGGCCGGACATCGCCGAGTCACTCTCACAACAAGGCAACTCACCCATTGAACTCCTGAACTTCTCGATCGACGGGGGAGGGGTGGCAAACTGGCAACAGGTCCTGACGCGGATCATCGTCGCCGATGGCTATGACATCGACGGGGTCATCTTCGCCGTCTACGGAACCGACCTCAGCCGACCGTTCACCTTCTGGGACCAGGTGGTTCCCGGATACAACCGGCCAATGCAGTTGGGTCGATGGCCGGATTTCCAAGCAAGCGGACCGGAAACCAGGAGCCGTGACCGGCTCGAGCCATTGGACACCTGGCAGGTCGTCTCCTCCCAGGTGTTTGACCAGTACCTCAGCGGCCAGCGTCGTCCGCCCGTCTCGCGTCCCTTCCAATTTTACCTCACCGGAAAATGCCGTGCCCTGGTGTCTTCTCTGTTCCACCACGACGACGAATCCAGGCAGTTGCTGAAGAGCCTGAGTCACCTACCCGACGCGGAGTTATTTTTTCGTGACCGTCGACACGTCATTTCGGAGATCGAAGACGCGTTGCAGAAACAACGTCTCCCCGCTCTCGTGGTTCACATCCCCTACCGTGAGGTCCTGCTGACCCGGGCCGGCGTCGCGTCGGAAAACCTGAGGTTCTACCTGGAATCGGTCGGTGAGTCCTGGGAAACACAATCGTTCGCAAAACTGATCGGAGCCGACTTCGTCGACGGATCCGAGGCATTCAAGGATTTGAGCGTCGCCGAGATTCATGCCCACTGGTTGCCCATTGATGGACACTGGAACCAGGCCGGTGCCGAGCAATTCGCGAAGTTCCTGGTTCCCATCGTGAAGACATGGGCCGACCGACAGAAGTAGCTCAAGCGGCTTCGTTCTTCGGTGCACGCCACGCCAGTGCCAGGACCAGTG
The DNA here is from genome assembly GCA_002724415.1 of Planctomycetaceae bacterium. Taxonomy (GTDB): domain Bacteria; phylum Planctomycetota; class Planctomycetia; order Planctomycetales; family Planctomycetaceae; genus UBA8437. Next base: position 45,234 of record PBOU01000122.1, on the reverse strand, counting down.
CAGCCAACCAGAAAAGACAGGTTCCCAGGGAAATCCAGCCGCCCAGCCTCACGCTGACCGGCTGGTATTGGAACGAGACCTCAAAGGCCCCCTCCCCTGGAATCTCGACGGCTCGCCACGCGCCGAGGGCGGGCTGGATCTTGACCTGGCGTGTCTTTCCCGACTGAGTCAGATGGCTCGTCCAACCTGGAAAATGCCTGTCGGCGAGCAGCAACACGCCCGGCCCATTCGCCGTACCCTTGAGCACCACTGTTTCACCTCGATCCCGGATCTGCCGAATCGGCTGAGCATTTTGAAGCATCCGCTGGTTCGCCGGCGGCGGCAATCGAAGCAAACGTGGATCGCTTCCCGGTTCAGCTGGATCCTCGAGTTCAAAGAACCAGGCCCGGCTGACGGTCAATTCGTCCGGGAGTTTCCAGAGTGACCACCTGTCGTGCTCGGGAAATTGTCTCTGCAATTCTCTCCCGGCCCTGTGGCCCGTCAGCCAGGGATCCGAAATCGCTCGGACCTCTTGCAGCGGCCCTTTCCTGGTCGGCATCTCCAGGTTGGCGCCGTAGACCAACCGCTCGATCCCGGCCAATCTCATGAAGTTGACATCATCCTCGGCAATGCGGCCGGGACTGTGTGAAAGCAGAGACACCTGGTCCCCAAAACGGGCCGGTTCGGGCAACGACGGCCAACGTCCCGACCACCAGTGAGCAGCCCTCTGGTTGTTGGCATCCCAGTACATGCGAGGATCCGGCAATCTCGCGTCGGGTACCACCCGGCCGCCGGTGACCAATGGCAACAGGCCAACCGGACCGGCCACCCGGGTCTCGGTCGACTGTCCCAAGGCCTGCAGGACCGGACTCGGACCACTAACCGGCTCGAACCGGAGCCGGCGAACCGTCCAGGCACACACCGTCAAGTCGACAATGACCACCGCCAACATTCCTGCCACCAGCACACGACGCGATGGAGACAACCGTGGCCAGCACCCCAACATTCCGACGAGTACCAGCGCCCCCACAGAGGGCCACAACCCGTCCCGCAGCATTCGCGTCAGCTCGGTCGCCGGCGTGATGCCCCTGGTCTCCATTTCCTGCCTGGAATATCCGTATTCGAGCAATTCGTTTCGCAACGAGGCATTCGGGGTGTTGAAGAAACGTTCGCTCTTTCGAGCGTCAAACGTCAACGCCACCACGGCGATCATCAACACGAACAGCGACAATCCGGAGAAACGGACGCACCACTGACCCAGCAAACGGGGTTCAAACCGCTCCAGGCCCCAACCGGCCAACAGGCCCCAGAACAAACCAGCCACCACGCTCCAGCGTGCCGGTGCCGCGAACCAGCCAACGATCGGCAAATCCAGCAATTGATGGTATCCGGGCAAATACCTGCCAAGCGACAACGCCGTCGACGCCACGAGCAGGCACCCCCACAATTGAACCAGTCGCTCCCGACGACCGGTCCAAATGAGTGCAGTCAATCCCAGCCCGACTGGCAACAGGCCCACGTACCCCAGGCTCTCACTCCGCGCACTCTGCCAGGGAACCCAGCTGACCGGATCCCACAGTGGATGACCATGCAACAGGCCGGGTGCCAGATGGTGCACGAGCAGGTGCCAGGGAGGGCTCGAAAAACTCACGAGGAAGTCAACACCGCGTCCGCGGCTGTCTCCCTGGATGATCAACTCGGCGACGGGCACCAGTTGGACTGCGGCCAGCGACATCCCCCCCAGGACAGCCAACGGCACCAGCAGCCCGCGGCAGGCCGCGGTCCGCCGTCCAACCGGCGACAGGGGAATCGCGATCACCGTCAGCAACAGGATTGTCAGAATCGTGTAACTGGCGATCTGGAAATGGCCGGCCAGCAACTGAACACCCAGGACCAGCGACAGCCCAACCAACCAGCACCATGATCCATCCCTTAGCCATCGCCACGTGGCCAACACGGCAAGGGGGAGCCAACAACCAGTCGTGTAGGACCAGGCCTGATCCGCGTGAACAACAAAAAATCCCTGGCCGGCAAATACCGTGGCCGCCAGAATCGAAGCGGCACGCCCCAGGCCAAACACGCGAGCACACCAGAACGCAAACCAGCCGGCCAGCACCAGGTGGAGTACCAGTGACCAGCTGTAGGCCCGCTCGACACTCAGAAAGCGGTACAGCAGTTGGTGAACCGGATAAAATCCTCCGATCCGACCATCGGCCACCGCCGGTGTCCCGAACCCCAACCGCTCGTTCCAGTACGGAACACGGTCCTCCTCAAGTGCCCTGGAGTAGAAGTGATACAGCGGCAGATCGGTCGACGTGATCTGCGGTGCAACCGGCTGTTGGCCGGTGACCAGGATCGGCCAGAACCAGGCCGCCACAACGAGGGCCAGCAAGCACAACGGTCCGGCATGGTGCGTGAATCGCATCAGCGTTGAGCGTTCCTGGCAACAGGCCGACGTTCACTGCAGATGAGCGACTTCACCGCTTCGGGAGAAAAGTGAAACTCATCGGCCTCGGTTTCATGCATCACGTGGTACCACAATTCCGCGTGAACCTGCAGTGGAAAATCCGAGGGGTCGACCTCCGGACGCAACTCGTAATGGAATCGTCGGGTCTCACCCGGCAGCAATCGTGAGTCCGTCGGCGAGAGTTCCAGTGCTTCGGGACCATTATCGAAAGCCCCCTGGCGTCGACTGAAAATCTCGACCCGAGGCCAGGCACTACCTGGGGTTTCAGGATCAATCGCCGTTCCCTCGGCCGCCCCACCAGGCTCGGCGGAGCATGCAATCGACGTGTCCTTCAACACCTCCCCGCGAGAATTGGTCACCCACGTGTGCAGGGTCACGCTCCGAAAGAACTCTCCGCCGGGGACCTTGTGACCAACACGACGAGCCGTGACACTCACCGAAATCGCCACCCGCTCCTGCTCCCAATCCGCGGCCAGCTCAAGTTTCAAGGCCCGGTTGAGCATCTTGTTGTCATAACCTCCCGGCATCACGTGCCTGCCGCCGGGCATGTGACAGTCGTGGCAACGGGTTTCAAAACCGTCGGCCAAGCGGTAGTCGAGGAACTCCTCGAGACTCGCCTGCTGGAAAGGACCGTGGAGATAATCCGGCAGGTGAACGTCCTTGAAGTTGAACTGGTGACAACCGGCACAGAACTCGGCCGTTCCCAGTTCCTGCGACTTGCGAACGGGATGAGCGGCGCGAGCCTTCTGCGTCGCGTTCGTGACCAGCACCTGCCCATCACGGACATGGCAGCTCAAACAGCCGACCCCCTGTTCGAGCCAGTGGGGGGGCCGTTCGAACAACTGTTCCAATTGAGGTGGCTCGTGAAGAGGCAGCAAGGTCGTGGCCGGATTGGTGGGGGCATGACAATTGAAGCACCACTGCTGTCGACCTCCGCCGGTTGCCAGGCACTGTGCTTGGAAATTCTCATTGGTCCCCGCAACAAAGTGCCTGCTCGACTTCCATTCGGAGTAGGCCTGCTTGTGACACGTCCCGCACCACTGGTTCGTCCAGTGTCGAGGTGCCCGGGTTTCGAGCCGATTCAGGCCCTGGTCAAAATTCACCGGGGTTTCTGCCACCGAGGCGTGCAACACCCCGTTGACCGCCAGCAGTGCCCAACCGCCCCCCAGTCCGCCGGAGACAAGCAGCACGATCAGTAGAATCTGCTGAAGTCTCCGCCTGCTGGAGACCATCTGTCGGCCCTTTGCTGTGTTCGCAACCGTTCCCTGCGGCAGACAGCCCCACGCCGAAGCTGCCGACCCACATCGTCATTCAGGTTTTCGGCACTGTCAAGAGTCCACCAAAAGCACGATTCGTCGCCCGGGGACCCCGGTGCATCCCATCGCGGCCTCTCCTAGAGGTTGTGCAGAAGACCTCGCATGTAACCGACAGCGAACGAGATATATTGCTTGGGAAGTCGCCCCTCACCGGTGATCCCGACCGGGTGGTCGAAATCGATCACCCCGTCATATCCCACCGCGTCCAGTGCTCGCACCACCTGGCCCATCGACATGTCACCATCGTCGACAAAGACCTCCGAATAGCTCCGATCTTCGGGCAACGTTCCACGAACGTTACGAAAATGCACATGGAACAACTGCTGCTTCTTGCCAAAGTGCTCGATCCCCTTCAAGACGTCCTCGCCCGATTCGTACCGCGTGCCACAACAGAAGGTGATTCCATTGTTCGCGCTGGGAACCTCGGAGAACAGACGATCGAAATCTCGGTGTCGACACAAGATCTGCTTGGATCCAACAAAGTCATACAGCGGTGGATCGTTGCCGTGCATCGCCACCTTCGTCTTCGATCCGTCGACAATGGGAATCCCCTGCCGGTAAATGTTCAACAGCCCCTTCCACAACTGGTCGCTGGTCACCTTGTACTTGGGTTTCAGGCCCAGGGATTGGACGCGGTCCAGGTCAAAATGCAGGTAGCGGTACCCACCTCGACCGCGACGACGAATCCAGCGAACCGAATCCTTGGCCAGATGCAGCGTCGCCTGGCAGGCCTGGATCCCGAAAACGGGAATCTCAAAATCGACCAGCAGTTCCGCCATCCGCTTCAGCTTATCGATTTCCTTTTGACCCTCGGGCCGGGCCAGGTGGGCATTGAGGTAGAACGGACCGAGCGAATTGGCCCGCTCAATTGTCAGACCGACACTGTCCAAACGATCCACGAGGGTCTTGAGTCCTTTCCGAGTGAACTCGCCGTGTTCGGCGTATCCCTCGATCATGTCGAGCGTGATGTCGACATGATTCACGCCGATCTGCTTCAAGTACCTCAGGTCGTTGTCCTGCTCGCTCTTCATCCACGACGGATTGATCCGCGTGCCTATCCGGATCTTTGTCTTTCGCTTCGGCCTGGGGGCAGCGGCGGCTGAGTTCGACAAACTCGCTGTTCCACCGGTGGCCAGGCCCGCGGCTCCCAGTGCCGCTGTCCGAACAAAGCCACGACGGGTTGACTGTCCGACACCCGTTTCTCGACTGGTCTCTTGAGGCGCTCGTTGATTGGTCATCCCGGCTGTTCCTTTCGAATTCAATACCCGACGACTCGACATCATACCCGCACCGGACAAGAATTGATCAGCCAGACACGTCTCCCCAGTTTCACCTCGACCAAGTACTGTCACATGCCTGATCCGACCAAGGTTTTCAAGATCGCCCGACTGTCCCGCACCCTGGTCATCGTGCCCCAGGGTGCGACGATGAACTTCCAGTACACAGACGTGCACCTGGAATCCAACGAGTTGTACCGGATCATCGACGAACCGCAGCTCAAGAATGTCCTGATTGACCTGGGTGCTGTCGAATACATCGACTCGATCATTATCAGTTCACTGCTCCGCGTGCTGACAAAGTCGCGTCAACTGGGAGGAACGGGAGTCTTTTGCTGTGCCAGTGACCCGGTGCGAGAGGTCCTGGGTTGTATCCAGATCGGACGACTTTGGCCGCTGTTTGAGTCGCGAGACGAAGCCCTGGCCGAGGTTGAGTCCCCGGAGGCCGACGAGTGACCGGCGTCGATCAACCGTCCGGAGACCAGACCCTGGAAACCGTCGGTGTCTACCCGTCGATCACGGAAGCCTCGATCGTTCGAGGTCAACTCGACCAGGCCGGCATCCGCAGTTGGCTCCAGGAGGAACTCACCTCCAGTCAACTGTTCCAAGTGGGAACCGCACTGGGTGGTGTCACGCTGCAGGTCGCCAGTGGTGACCTGCAACGGGTTCACGAGTTGTTCGCCGAGCACAACACGAACGGAACATCACAGAGTCCGCCGTGGACGTGCCCACGTTGCGGCAACGATGTGGACGGTGGGTTCGAGATCTGCTGGAGTTGCCAGGCATCCCGGTCGGACGGATGACGGGTCGGAGGCCCGGCAACTAGTACTCGTTGTCGGCCGCCCCCTCGCCTTCGAACCCCGCGAAGTCACTCTTGACCACCTGGCGGACCTCCCGGCCCTGCACCTCCTGGGCCAGCTTCGCCACCGCCGCCTCGACGGTCATCATTCCCAGATCGCCATCGATTCGATCTCGCAACGCGATCGAATCCTCGGCAGCCTCCTTGTCACCGACCACGGCCATGTACGGGATCAACTCCAACTGTGCGTCACGAATCTTTGACTGGACCTTGGCACTTCTCAGATCCGTGGTGGCCCGGAACCCGGCCGCCTGCAACCGACCGGCCACCTGAGATGCGTACTCGGCATGTCGGTCCTCACTGATCGGCAGCACCCGCACCTGCTCGGGAGCCAGCCACAATGGAAATGCTCCGGCAAAATGCTCGATCAACATTCCCACGAATCGTTCCATCGATCCGAATGGTGCCCGGTGGATCATCACCGGACGATGCGGACGGTTGTCGGCTCCGATGTAATCCAGGTCGAAACGTTCCGGCAGGTTGTAGTCCAGTTGGACCGTCCCCAGTTGCCACTCGCGACCGATGCAGTCACTGACCATGAAGTCGGCCTTCGGACCGTAAAACGCCGCCTCACCGGGACACTCCTCGTACTCCAGTCCCGTCTCCTCCAGCACGTTCCGCAGGCTCTGTTCGGCCTGCTCCCAGTTCTCTTCACTGCCGACATACTTGTCGCTGCCGGTTTCCCGCAACGACAACTGGACACGGTAGTCCTCGAGGCCGACGGCATCGAGCACGAACTTGACCAGGTCGAGCGTGTCGCGAAACTCCTGCTCCACCTGGTCGGAAGTACAAAACTGGTGAGCATCGTCCTGGGTCAGACCCCGGACCCGGAGCATCCCGTTGAGTTCCCCGGACTGCTCGTAACGGTAAACGGTCCCGAACTCGGCCAGCCTCACCGGCAACTCGCGATAACTTCGCGGTTGCGACTTGTAGATCTGCACGTGGTGCGGACAGTTCATTGGCTTCAACAAAAACCGTTCCTGGGTCCTCTCCCAGTGCCGCAGAAACGCGACCCGCTCATCCCGGGTCCCCGTCGTCGGGTAACTCGACGTGTCACACCCCAGCACCGCCGCGGCATCTCGCAACGCCTGTTCATCCTGCTCACCGAGTGCCCCTGCTTCGAGCCTCGCGATCCAGGCATCGACCATTTGGCCGGCATCGTGAGTGAACAACGGGGCGAACTGGGAGTCCCGGTAGTAAGGAAAATGGCCACTGGTCTCGTACAGTTCGACGCGACCGATATGCGGTGAGTAGACCGGGTCGTACCCCCGGGACAGCAGTTCAGCCTTGATGAAATCCTCGAGCCGCGACCGCACGCTGGCTCCCTTGGGCATCCACAGGCACAACCCCTGTCCAACCTCCGGCGTGATCGAGAACATCCCGTGCTGCTTACCAAGCACACGATGATCCCGTCGCTTGGCCTCTTCCACCCGCTCGAGATACGCGGCCTGGTCCTTCTTGCTGAACCACGCGGTTCCATACAGCCGCTGAAGTCGACGACCGCTGCTGGCATCACCTTTCCAGTGCGAACCAGCCACGCTGAGCAACTTGAAGGCCTTGATCCGACCGGCATCGGGAACGTGGGGGCCGCGACACAGGTCAACGAATTCGCCCTGACGATAAAAACTCAGGTCTGGATGATCCGCCAGGCCCGTCTCGATGTGCTCGACCTTCAACTGCTGGCCCAGTTCGCCACAAAAAGAGATCGCCTCGTCACGGTCCAGGTGAAACCGTTCGAACGGTTCGGCCTCCTTGATGATCGTCCGCATCTCCTGCTCGATCCGCTCGAAGTCCTCCTCGCGGATCGGCTCGTCCAACTCAAAGTCGTAGTAGAATCCGTTGTCAATGGTTGGCCCGAAAGCCAGCCCGACCCCGGGAAAGATCCGCATCACGGCCCGGGCCATCAGGTGAGCGCAACTGTGACGCATCACCCCCAGGGCCTCGGGATCACGGTTGGTCAACAGCTTCAACGGGATCGGGTCCGCCTGCGACAACTGCTTCAGCGGCCGCATCGCATCGACCACCGTCCCCTCGATCACGGCGGCCACCGTGGCCCCGGCCAGCCGTTCACCAATCCCACCTGCGACATCCAGTGCCGTCGCCTCGTCGGGGTGCTCCTGCAGGGTGCCGTCGGGGAGTTCTACCTGGATCATCGTTGCCTCGACTCTCTCCAACCTTCACCCGGCCGCTACGAAAGGCCGCCATGCAGGTCGATGGTTTGGATACGCGAGTCCATGTAAGGGAGTTGCCACCAGAGCGTCAACACCGACCCAGATCGCCGGGGTCAACAGGTTCCACCTGCTTGACGACCCCTCGCAGCAGACGCTAGCTTGGCGGTTCGAGGACGATTAGCTCAGCCCGGTTAGAGCGCCACGTTGACATCGTGGAAGTCACTGGTTCAAATCCAGTATCGTCCACTTCGGCGGCCAGCAAGACAAAAATGGCCCGGCATGTCCTGATGCCGGGCCATTTTTTTGCAGGCAATTCCGGCCATCACCGCCGTGTGGGCGGTATCGTGCGAGGCGGCGTGCCTCGATTCGTTTTTCGCGGGGCCGTGGCGTTGGCCGGACGGACCCCCGAGGCAGACTTGGCCGAAGACGGCCGAGCGAATCCCGCCTGCTGCGTCCGTCGGGCAGAACCCGTCGTCGTATTCAACAGGTAATTGTCGACCCGGGTCCGCTCCTTGATCGCCAGCAGATGCCGGGCCATCGAAGCCTGGGATTTCTGTTCCGTTACCATTTTGACCAGGTAATCTCGAACGTCCTTCAACGCAAACTCGGGCTTGGTGTGCCCCTCGCACTTGAGAATCCCGTACCGGGACTGGGTGGGTGGCCCGTACTGGACAATTGCCGAAATCTCACCCACTCGCAACTTGAAAGCCGCCGCTTCGAGCTTGGGAAACTCGTGATGGCGACGGATCGGTGGGATCAGCCCTCCCAGTGATCGGCTGTTGGGTTCGATCGAATCCCGCTTGGCAATCCTCTCGAAATCATTCGGAGTCTTTTGGAGTGCATTCCAGGCCTCGTTGGCGCGACGGATGTTGTCGTAAGCGATCAACCGCACTTTGACCCGGGCACCGAAGTGGTGCTCGTATGCTGTTTTCAAATCCTGGTCGGTGACTGAAACCGATGCGCCGACCAACTTCTTCATGGCCATCGCCGGCCATATCCGGTTCCGGTGGTACTGGGCCGGGGTGATGTTATGCCGGGCCTTGAGAATCTGGTACCACTGGGATGGCTCCATCCCGGTCTCCTTGCACAACCGCACCACCTCCTGCTTGACTTCTGTGTCATTCACGGTGATTCCCAGTCGTGCACACTCCATCTCGATCACCTTCCGGTTGATCAATTCGTCGAGCACTTCGCCACCGATCCTGGCAATGCACTCCCGCGCCAACTCGTCACGACTGATGAAATTCGTGCGGCCTCCGGCGGTCGAAATCCGGGCCATGTTCTGGGCCTTGCGAACCGTCTGCACGCGGGCCTTGCCAGTCGCCTGCTGGGCCTGGCTCCGGGGAATCCGCTTGACCTGGGCAACTCCCTCGGTCGGGGTCCGGGTCTGCCACGCCACCGCCGCAACCAACGCGACAACCACCGTGCCTCCCAAAACGAGCAGCAAACGCGGTGATTCCAGCAGATGGGACAACCGTCCCCTGATCACGCGAGAAATCCCCGTGACCGGCTCGACCGCCGCCTCCGGACGCGGTTCGAGATCTGCCTGTTGCTCCAATTGTCCGTCCATGTGCCGTCCCTTCACAACACCTCGTCAACTGCATCGACACACCGATCACCATCGATCGGGGCGCGGGAATCTAGTTCAGCCGACTTCCGGTGGTCAACATCGCTTCACATCACCGGCCGGCCTCTCTGAAAAATCTCGCAAGACTTGATCACCTGCAACGAATACCCCTGCACATCACCGTGTTTCCCTCGAGCACCTTGTTGAACGGCAACACCGTGCATCTATACAATTCGCAGGCGTCGACCTGCTGGCCAAACACACGAGAATTCTTCAACTCTGGAGACAACCGCGATGGGTTTTTTCGACAAGCTCAAGGGTGAGTTGATCGATGTCATCGAGTGGGGCAACCAGGAGCCACATGTGCTCGTCTGGAAGTTCCCCCGATACAACAACGAGATCAAAAACGGTGCCCAGTTGATTGTCCGCCCGGGACAACAAGCCATCTTCGTCCACGAGGGGCAAATCGCTGACATCCTCGACCCCGGACGCTACGAGCTTGACACCAACAACATTCCGCTACTCAGTACGCTGCAGGGCTGGAAACACGGGTTCCAGAGCCCGTTCAAGTGCGACGTGTTCTTCATCGGCACCCGCCAGGCCACGGACCTCAAGTGGGGAACGCCCAACCCGGTGCCACTGCGAGACTCCGATTTTGGCACGATCCGGATTCGCGCCTTTGGCAGCTACACGCTGAAGGTCATCGACCCCAAGCCACTGCTCGAGGAAATGGCCGGGTCGCAAGAACAGTTTGACTTCTCGGCTGTTGACACGTTGCTGCGCAATCTGATCGTCCAGTCCTTCAGCGAATTTGTCGCCGAATCGAGCATCGCGGCATTCGACCTGGCTGCCAATTACTCCGAGGTCGCCGAGGGCACTCGCGAGAAAGTTTGCGAGAAGATCGACGACGAGTACGGATTGGAAGTGACCCAGTTGATGCTCGTCAACGTGTCGTTTCCCGAGGAGGTTGAAAAGGCGATCGACTCCCGGGCTGCGATGGGTGCCATCGGCAACATGCAACAGTTCCAGCAGTACCAGATGGCCAATGCCATGCCGGAAATCGCCAGCAACCCGGGAGGCGGAACGGCCGCCGATGGGATGGGTCTCGGGATGGGCCTCGCGATGGCCGGACAGATGGCCGGGGCAGTCGGCCAGGCCAGTGGAGCCGCAGCACCTCCACCGGTGCCCACGACAACCGGGTTCCACGTCGCCGTCGGAGGTGCCACACAGGGCCCCTTCCCGGTCGGCCAACTGGGTGACAAGATCACCCCCGAGACGCTCGTTTGGAGCCAGGGCATGGCTGCCTGGACACCCGCCGCCCAGGTTCCACAACTGGCCGGACTCTTCGCAACACCACCGCCACCACCGCCACCACCACCGCCGGCCTGATCGTGACCACCGAAGCGACCGTTCCACCTCTCCAGTGACCACGACTGTGGGCGGAGGCTCCCTGGCGCGGACATCCACACCGGCCGGCTGCCACCGTCGCGCCGTCGGCTGGATGTCACAGCGTTGCGTGGCGGTCAAGACGACTCTACAACCGACGGTCCGTCAGCCGAGATCGGCTCTCCCGAGGACACCCCGATGGCCCAACTCAACGACCACTACCTGAAGCTCCAGGCCGGATACCTCTTTCCCGAAATCGGTCGCCGGGTCAACTCGTTCATCGAGGCCAACCCCGACGCCGACGTGATCCGCCTGGGAATCGGTGACGTCACCGAACCATTGCCTCCGGCGATCGTCGCCGCCATGCACGACGCCGTCGACGAGATGGGCAACCGGGACACGTTCCGAGGCTACGGACCGGAACAGGGATACGAATTCCTCCGTGACGCGCTCGCCAGCCAGGCGTTTGGCGCTCGTGGTGTCGACGTGTCCGCCGATGAGATCTTCATCTCCGACGGCTCCAAGTGCGACACGGGAAATATCCTGGACATCTTCGGACCCGGGAACACCGTCGCGGTGATCGACCCGGTCTACCCGGTCTATGTCGACACCAACGTGATGGCCGGACGCACCGGAAATGCAACCGGGGACGGACGGTTCGAGGGGCTGGTGTACCTGCCCGTCACCGCCGAGAACAACTTCGTGGCTCCACTGCCCGACCGGCCTGTCGACCTCGCCTACCTCTGCTACCCCAACAATCCCACCGGGACGGTGGCCAGCCGGGACACGCTGACCGCGTGGGTCGATTACGCCCGAGCCAACGACACGATTCTCCTGTTCGATGCCGCCTACGAGGCCTACATCACGGATCCGGAGATCCCTCATTCGATCTACGAGATCGACGGAGCCCGCGAGGTGGCTATCGAGTTTCGCAGCTTCAGCAAGAATGCCGGCTTCACCGGCATCCGCTGTGCCTGCACGGTCATCCCTCACGAACTGACCGGCACCACGGCAACGGGCGAACGGATCGAGGTGCACGGCCTGTGGAACCGGCGACACAGCACCAAGTTCAACGGCGTCTCCTATCCCGTTCAACGCGGTGCCGAGGCGGCCTACAGTTCCGATGGACAGGAGCAAGTCGGCCAACTGATCAGCTTCTATCTCGAAAATGCCAGGCTGCTCCGGGAAGGACTCGAGGCAGTCGGCATCTCCGTCTTCGGTGGAATCAACGCGCCCTACGTCTGGCTCAAGACACCAGGCAGCGTCGACAGTTGGACCTTCTTCGACCAGTTGCTTCAACAGGCCCACCTGGTTGGTACACCCGGAAGTGGTTTTGGAGCATCCGGTGAAGGGTACTTCCGGCTGAGTGCTTTCAACAGCCGGGAGAACGTCCAGGAAGCTGTGCGACGATTCCAGCAACTGGTCGCCTAGGCGAACCGGACTGCGACCGGTTCAGGCGCCACTCGCCTCCCCCGGCTCGTCATCCGTCCCGGTCCCAAACTCGGGCTCGGGCTCGGTTTCGTCCACCACGCTCGGTGCCACAAACGTCCCGGGCTTGATCTGCGGGCCGGTGGTGTGTTCATCAAGAATCTGCTTGAGGTGATCCGAGTCCATCACCTCGACCTCAACCAGTTCGCTGGCAAGATGATCGAGCAATTCCCGACGGGCTCCCAGGACATCACGAACCGTCACCGCCGCCTCGTCAACGATCCGCTTCACCTCCGTCTCGATCTCGCGAATCGTCTCGGCACTGTGGACTGTTTCGTTGCGAAACGCCTGGGGTCCCAGGAACGTCGGTCCCACGTTCTTCTCGCCGTAAAAGACCCGTCCCATTTTCCGACTCATCCCGAAATCGGTGACCATCCGTCTCGCGATGTCGGTCGCCCGTTGCAGGTCATTCTGGGCACCCGTCGAGGTCTCCTGGTAAACAATTTCCTCGGCAATGATCCCGCCCAGCAGACAGCAGATCTGGTTCTCGAGTTCCGACTGCATCACCAACTGTTTCTCATCGTTGGGCCGATGCATGGTGTATCCGAGTGCACCATAGCCGCGGGGAATGATCGAGATCTTGTGGACCGGATCGGTGTTGGGCAACACGCAGGCCACCAGGGCGTGACCACACTCGTGATAAGCCACCCGCAATTTTTCTTCCTCGTGGATGATCCGGGTCTGTTTCTCCAAACCGGCAATCACCCGTTCCACGCCCTCTTCAAATTCCTCCATGGTGACGCGTTTCTTATCACCACGAGCTGCCAACAGGGCTGCCTCGTTGACCAGGTTGGCCAGGTCGGCCCCGACGAATCCCGGCGTGATCTTGGCGAGCCGCCCCAGGTCGACACTGTCGTCCATCTTGATCTTGCCAGCATGGACCTTGAGAATCGCCTCGCGTCCCTTGATGTCGGGACGGTCGACGAGCACGTGACGGTCGAAGCGGCCGGGCCTCAAAAGCGCCGGATCGAGTGTCTCGGGACGATTGGTCGCTCCCATCACGATCACGCTCTGCTCGGTCGAAAATCCATCCATTTCAACCAGCAATGCATTGAGTGTCTGCTCGCGTTCGTCATGACCACCGGGCATCCCGCTGCCACGGACCTTGCCCAATGCATCGAGTTCATCGATAAAAATAATTGCTGGCGAACGGGTCGCCGCCTGCTGGAACATGTCGCGGACCCGTGCGGCACCGACCCCCACGAACATCTCCACGAAATCAGAGCCACTGAGACTGTAGAACGGCACCCCGGCCTCGCCGGCGACCGCCTTGGCCAGGAGCGTCTTGCCCGTTCCCGGAGGGCCGACCAGCAGCACGCCACGAGGAATGCGACCTCCCAGGGCCTGGTACTTGCCCGGGTTCCGCAGGAATTCCACGACCTCCCGCAATTCCTCGACAGCCTCGTCGATTCCCGCCACCTGCTGGAAACTCGAGTCAATCTCTTCCTGGGCATACAGTCGCGCTCGACTGCGGCCAAACGACATCGCCGATCCGGCCCCACCCACCCGACGAAACAGCAGCAAGAACAGGAACAGCAGGAACACGATCGGCAGCAGGAAAATCAACACCGCCTGCCATTCCGATGGCGGTCCCGCGTAGCCGTAGACAATCTTCTGGGCCTCCAGGGCCTCGGTCAGCCGCTTGAGATCCCCCTCGGACGGCTTCACAAACGGCACCTGGAAAAACTTTGTCGCCGGGTTGTCCGGCTTGTTTTTCACCTTGGGCTTGTCCTGGAACTTGATGTAGTCGGTGCCGATGACCAGTTCGAAGACATTGTTCTTGTGGAACCGGCCCACCATCTCGCCCTTGTCGTTGGCATCGCGGCGTTCCAGTTCCATCACGAATTCGCTGAAAGCCAGTTCCTCACCCGACCGGTTCTGGTTGAAGACACTGAAGACAATCAACGCGATCGCGCCAAAAATCATCAGGAACCAGAACAGGTTGCTCGACGGCTTCTGCTCACCACGCTTCCCGCCACCCGGTCCATCCAAGCCGGGTGGACGGTCGCCGGATGAGGGCGGTTCATGGGGCGGTGGAGGAGACGGGTCGGAGTTGCTCATCAGCATCGCTATCCGGGAAAGGGCAATTCCACTGTAGAACCGGCAGGGGGGAAGGGTCAACCATCGCCATGGACACCCCGCTTGTCGGCTCCGTGACCACCATCCTAGAATGGCGACACACCCTGTCCCAATTCCAACCCGGCATTTCCCGCCCGATGAACCGCATCGCCGTTCTCGGTTCCACCGGCTCAATCGGAACCAGTTGCCTTGAAGTGATCGCGGCGCATCCCTCCGAGATGACGCTGATGGGCATCTCGGCACACAGCAGCTGGGAATTGCTCGGACGTCAGTCCGCCAGTTTTGGCCCCCGTTATGCGGTCCTGTCCGACCCGTCACTGGAAGGTCATGTCGACACGTCGTCCTTCGACAGCCGCACCGAGTTGCTGTTTGGGGACGAGGGCATCCACAGGCTGGTCACCGACGACGATGTCGATGTGGTCGTGACGGGCATCGTGGGAGCCGCCGGTCTGCGGGGAACCTGGTCGGCATTGGAGAGTGGCAAACGGGTGGCCGTGGCCAACAAGGAGACGTTGGTCGTGGCCGGGCCATTGGTGATGGAACTGGCCCGCCAGCGGGGCGGCGAGGTGATCCCCGTCGACAGCGAACACAGCGCGATCTTCCAGGCCCTGCAGGCAGGACAGGCCCGGGAGGTCCGCCGGGTGGTGCTCACCTCCAGTGGTGGCCCGTTCCGGGGAGCCAGCCGCGACCAACTTGCCGAGGTCACTCCCGAGCAGGCCCTCGCGCACCCGACCTGGCAGATGGGACCCAAGATCACCGTCGACAGCGCGACGATGATGAACAAGGCCCTGGAAATCATCGAGGCCCGATGGCTGTTTGACATCGAGTTCGACCAGATCGAGGTTGTCGTGCATCCCCAGTCCATCGTGCACTCGATGGTCGAATTCATCGATGGGTCGGTCATCGCGCAACTCTCGCCGCCAGATATGAAATTGCCGATCCAGTACGCTCTGACTTATCCCGACCGCGCCCCCGCCACCACAACCTCGCTGGATTTCAATACCGCCTTCTCACTCGACTTTGAACCACCCGATCTCGAGGCGTTTCCTGCCCTGGGACTTGGCTTCGAGGTGGCCCGGCGAGGTGGCACCGCCGGCGCGGTACTCAATGCCGCCAATGAAACCGCTGTCGAACGTTTCCTTGACGGACGACTCGGTTTCGACGACATTCCCCGGTTGTGCCAGGATGTCCTGGACAACCACAATTTTGACTCATCCCCGGACCTCACTGCCCTGCTCGAGCAGGACCGACAGGCCCGGACGGAGGCACTGCGTTGGTGACCCTGGCCCACCTGTTGGCCGTTTCGATCGGCTCGATTCTTTACGTCGCTGCCGGTATCGGACTGGTGATCTTCTTTCACGAACTCGGACACTTTGCCGTCGCGAAGTGGTGCAACGTCTGTGTCGAGAGGTTCAGTATCGGCTTTGGACCTGTACTCTGGCGGACCAAGCGGGGCGAGACCGAGTACGCACTCTCGCTGGTCCCCTTCGGTGGCTACGTCAAGATGCTCGGCCAGGACGACATCGACCCCAGCCAACTCTCCAGCGACGAAATCGCCCAGGACCCTCGCAGCTACTCCGCCAAGTCCGTCCCGCAGCGGATGGCCATCATCTCGGCCGGCGTGATCATGAACCTGATCACCGGCCTGCTGTTCTATGCTTCGGCGTTCGGCCTGGGAATCGAGACCTCTCAACCGGTCGTCGGACTTGTCGAGGTCGGACTGCCCGCCTGGGAAGCCGGAATGGAACGCGGTGACCGGCTGCGACGAATCAACGGCGAGTCGATCGCATCCTTTGATGACATCATGCTCGAGGTCGCCCTGGCGCAAAGCGACAGGCCACTCTTCCAGGCTCCAGAAACCATGGCCGATCTGCTGGAGAACGGCCCGGTCTCCGAGACGCTACGGGACAGATTCGCAAAACGCGACATCCGGTTGCCCCACGACGCCGTCGTCGTCGTCGAGACCGCTCCAGGCCAGTGGTCGATCCAGAGCGGGCTGACCCGGTTGTTCGGACTCAAAAAGTCCGGTTCCGAGATCGCCGTCGTCGGCAACATGCTGAAGATCGAGGGCACCCGCGGCGCGGTCGAGATGACCTGGAACGTGCTCCCGCGAGGAAAAGGCACCGGACGCCGGATCGGACTTCATCCCGAGTACGACACGCGGTTGGCGGGAAACCCGGACATCGGCCCTCCGGGCTGGCCCGCCTCGAACGCAAAGCCCGCACTGGCCCACGACGACCGGCTCAAGCAAATCGACGACCAGCCCATCGAAACCGTCTCCCAGATGAGAACCCACATCGCGCGACACGCCGATCGGGAACTGGTCTACCGGGTCGAACGTGCCGGGGCCAAGGAACTGGTCGACATCACCGTACCGGCCAGGCGGTTTCGGACGCTGGGACTGTCGATGGACATCGGGCGTATCACGGCAATCCGCGGCCGCTCACCGGCTGAAACCGCCGGGCTGAAGGTTGGCGACAAGCTGATCACAATCGACGGTCGTGACATCGGCAAGGCCATCAACCCCCTGGAACTCCCGAATCTTCTCGCCGGTCTACACGGACAAAACGTGACGATCGAAGTGCTACGCGAACAGGCAACCGGAGAACCCGAAACCATTTCGCTGTCCGTCACGCCTGAGGACCGACCCGGGTGGCTCGATCAACCCGACCGGCCAGATGCTCCTCTCTCGGTCCCGTCACTGGGACTGGCATTTCATTGCTCGGTCAACATCCTGGCCGTGGCAGCCGGCAGCCCCGCGGCCGAAGCGGGCATCAAGCCGGGCGAGGAAATCAGCCGCGTCACCATGACCTTCAGACAACTCGCCGCACAGGCCGAGCCGGTCTCCTACGACATCAAGTTCGACGACACCAAGGCCAACTGGGCCCACGCGGTCTGGCGAATGCAATGGGCGGACGACGACCCGCTGGTGATGCAGGTGGTCGGCGAGAACGGAGAGGCACGCGATGTCCAGGTCACCCCGAAACGGGACCCCCAGCGGGACTGGTTCCTGCCCATCCGGGGCACCCAGCACTACACGCTGGTTGAAACCCGCCAGGCTGATGGGGTCATGCAAGCACTCGGAATGGCAACCGGGCAGGCCAAGACGACTCTGATGAGAATCTGGCTGACACTGCGGAGCCTGTTCACCGGAGACATCTCAGTGACCGAACTCCAGGGCCCTATCGGGATCGCACGGGTCGCCTACTCGTTCGCCCAGCACAGCCTCTCCAGGCTGCTGGAATTCCTCGCGTTCCTCAGCTTCAACCTCGCCGTCATCAACTTCCTGCCGATCCCCGTGCTCGATGGCGGTCACATGGTCTTCCTGTCCTGGGAAGCCGTCACAAGACGACGACCCAGTGAAAAAGTGCTCATCGCGGCCACCTACTTTGGACTGGCCTTCGTACTGGTGCTGATGGTCACCGTCATTTTCGTCGACCTCGAACGCATTCCCGCCATCAAACAGGTCATCGAAAGTATCTTTGGCTGACATTTCCGGGACCACCTCGCGAAACTCATCACCATGCCGCCACGCAATGAACTCGGACGAGAAGCCGTCAGTGCGCTGGCTACAGCCATGGTGACCGTCGGTGGCACGATCGTACTGGTCTTCATCATCATCGTGGGTTCCGATGATCCCGAACCCTATCTCGCCGGGGTGGCCATCACCGTCACCATTACCTGCCTTCTGCTGTTCTTGCTCCGGTCACGGCCCGAAAATTCGACCGTGAAAAAACGCCCCTGGTGGCGTGCCTTCCGCCGCGGCCCGGTGCGTTCGAAACCGCCAATCGTTGTCCAGAGACGCAACGAATCCGACACCAGCCCCGATTCCAAGCAACCACCCACCGCCGAACAACTCAGAGACATCAAGCAACACGGCAGCACCTGGGTGCCCAATCGTATCGCCAACCGACGGTAGTCGGCCGTCCTGTCCGCTCCCGGACAGGCAACTGGCACGGTGTTTCTGCTAGCATGGAGGACACTGGTCCCCGGTGGACCATCCCTCTCCAGAATGAACCGGCACACTCCCCACAGGGAAGGTGAACATGACTCGACCTGCTTCCACTCACACCGCCATCCTCCTGATCGCCACGCTGTTGACGACTGCCAGCGGTGTCGCCGCCGACAAGACGGTCGGACCAGAAAAAGCCCGCTGGGAACAGGTGCGAAACCGTGCGATCAATTTCCTGAAATCCGCCCAGGACGACGACGGCAGTTGGACATCACCTCAAGCCGCCGGACTGACGGCCCTGGCCACCACCGCCCTTCTCGAGAGCGGGCTCAAGGCCGATGATCCTGTCGTCTCGCGCAGCCTCAGTTTTCTCGAATCGCTGTCTCAAAAGGACGGAGGCATTTACCACCCCAAGACACTGCACCGCAACTACGAAACCAGCATCGCGATGCTGGCTCTGCACGCGGCGAGCCGTTCGGCAACACCCGCCGCCCGCAAACGGTACGCCTCCCATGTCGCCAAAGCTCGCAAGTTCCTCAAGAACCTCCAGTGGGACAAGGGCGAAGGACTCGAAACCACCGACCCGGGATTTGGTGGGGCCGGATACGGCAAGCACAAACGTCCCGACCTGTCCAACACCCAGTTCTTCCAGGAGGCTTTGTTGTCGGCCGGTGTCACCAAGGACGACCCCGCCATGAAAAACGTCCTGCTGTTCGTCAGCCGATGTCAGAACCTTGAATCGGAACACAACACCACGCCGTTTGCCGGCAAGATCGGTGACGGTGGCTTCTACTACACCCCGGCTGCCGGCGGCACCTCCCAGGCCGGCCTGGCTGCCAACGGGGGCCTCAGGTCCTATGGATCGATGACCTATGCGGGTCTCAAGAGCATGATCTATGCAGGAGTCCAACCCAGTGACCCACGGATCAAGGCGGCCAGGACCTGGATCCAGGCCAACTACACCGTGAGGCTGAATCCCGGGCTTGGACAACAGGGCCTGTACTACTACTACCACACCTTCGCCAAGTCGCTCTCCGTCCTCGACCTCGATCTCGTGAAGGACTCGGCCGGTGTCCGCCACGACTGGCGATCCGAGTTGTTCGACCAACTCGCCAAGCTCCAGCGTCCCAACGGGAGTTGGGTCAACCGGGCTCCGAGGTGGTACGAGGGCGACCCCAATCTCTCGACCACGTATATCCTGCTTGCCCTGAAATACTGTCAGCCCCGTCCATCAAAGGCCACCAGGCCGTAAACCACAGGGACGGCCCGACCCAGCCATCGCGGGAGGAGTCACGTTGGAGTTGCTGCGCGAACTGCTGGACCTGCAATGCCAGCACGGCTACCTCGTAGACCAGCAACTCGAAGAACTTGCCCAAAGGCGAGGTGTTCCCCGGTATCACATCGAGGGACTCGTCAGCTTCTATTCACAGTTTCGCCGCACGCCACCTCCCGCCCGGCAAGTTGCGGTCTGCCGGGACGTCGTCTGCCAGATCAACGGCTGCGACACGTTGAGGACCCGCCTCGAACAACTGGCCGAGAACGACGAGGATCTCGAGATTGTCGAGGTCTCGTGCCTGGGTCGCTGTGACCAAGCTCCTGCAGTGGCCGTCAACCATCACCCCGCCGGCCCCGCCACCGATCCCAACGGCCTTCTCGACGACAGCACCGTGCCCTGGCTCGAAGTTCCCAGGTCACGTGACTGGCAAGTCGACCCCTACCGCACCGTCGACGACCGCTACGGCACACTCGAACAACTGGTTTCCGACATCCCCGCCCTGGCCAATTCGTGCATTGCACAACTCAACGACGCCGGGCTGCGAGGCATGGGTGGAGCCGGGTTTCCCACCGGCCGCAAGTGGGAACTGGTCGCTGCCGAGTCGTCCGACACCAAGTACGTCATCTGCAATGCCGACGAAAGCGAGCCAGGAACCTTCAAGGACCGTATGCTGCTGGCCACGTTGCCTCACCTTGTCATCGAGGGCATGGCCTTGGCCGGACTGACCGTCGGCGCCACGCGTGGCATCATTTTTCTCCGACACGAATACTCGATTGAACAGGAGGCTCTCGAAACGGCGCTCGAGGATGCCCGCGCACGCGGAGTCCTGGGATCCGACGCCGCCGGAAGTGGTCGAGCATTCGAGATCGAGATTTTCACCTCCCCGGGTGGCTACATCCTCGGCGAAGAAACGGCCCTGCTGGAAGCGCTCGAGGATCGACGAGGCGAACCGCGCAACAAGCCACCCTACCCAGGGCAGGTCGGATTGTTCGGCGAACCGACGCTGATCAACAACGTCGAGACCTTCGTGCTGTCGGTGCCCATCATCGCCCACGGAAGTGACTGGTGGGCACGGCAGGGAGCCGAGGGCTTTTCCGGACTCAAGTTTGTTTCGCTATCCGGAGATGTCACCCGGCCGGGAGTCTACGAAATCCCGGTTGGTACGACCGTCGCCGAGTTGATCAAACAAGCCGGCGGGGTTCGAGATGGAGCCGCCGTACGAGCCTTCCTGCCCGGGGGAGCCAGTTCGCGTTTTCTCCCCGCCGACCGACTCGACACCCCACTGGACTTCGACACCATCGCCAACGCCGGCAGCATGCTCGGAACCGGCGCCGTCATCATCATTGCCGAGGGCCGCGACCTGTTCGATCTGGCCACCAACCTGGTTCGCTTCTTTCGAAACGAATCGTGCGGCAAGTGCGTTCCCTGCCGGATCGGCAGCCACCACGCGGTCGGCGTGCTCGAACGCGTTGCCGATGGCACAACCTCGACCAATTCACTCGAAGAACTTCCCGCGCTCGCCCAGACTCTCGAACAAACCTCCATCTGTGGCCTCGGCCAAGTCGCACTTGTTCCCATTCTCTCGATGCTCGAGCACTTCCCCGACGAGGTACCTCGACCATGATCTCCGACACCCCGATGGTCGAACTGACAATCGATGGACGCCAGGTCCGTGTTGCATCTGGAACGTCGATCTGGGAGGCGGCCCGACAGGCGGGGATTTCCATCCCCGCGTTGTGCCACGATCCGGGACTGGAACCCGTCGGCGTCTGTCGTCTCTGCGTGGTCGACGTCGGTGAACGGGTCCTGGCAGCCAGTTGCGTCCGCGGCTGTTCCGAGGGAATGACCGTCACAACACAATCCGACTCGATCGACCTCCACCGCCGGCAATTGACCAGGCTGTTGCTGAGTGAACATCCCTCGCCCTGTCAGAAACAACAGCAAACCGGCGATTGCTCGCTGGAAAAACTGGGAAGTCAGTTCGGGTTGATTGGTCCGGACACGCCAACCCTCCAGTCTGAACACGGTTCGCCGCGCAGTCAGGATCACTCCTCACCGGTGATCGCCGTTGACCACCAGGCCTGTATCCTCTGCGATCGCTGCATCCGGGCATGCGATGACATCCAGTCCAACGACGTGATTGGCCGAACCGGAAAGGGCGCGGGCGCCCGGATCGCCTTCGACTTCGATCAACCGATGGGCGACAGCAGTTGTGTGTCGTGTGGCGAGTGCTCCGCGGCGTGCCCAACCGGTGCGCTGGTCGGCCACACCCTGACACAACCCGTCGTCGACCGGGACCAGATGACAGCTGTCGACACCGTCTGCCCGTACTGCGGTGTCGGCTGCGCGGTCACCGCCTGGACCCACCAGGACACCATTGTCGAACTCGAGGGCCGTTCAAGCCCGGTCAACCAGGGGCGACTGTGCGTCAAGGGCCGTTATGGCTGGGATTACACGTTGCACCCCCATCGCCTGACGCGACCGCTGATTCGCCGCGAATCGGCCTACCCAAAGGGACCACTTTCGCCCGAGGTCAAAGGATCGCCACCTGGAAGCGGGAACAAGCCCGGTGGCCTGGTTGATCTGGACACCGTGATGCCCGCATTTCGCGAGGCGAGTTGGGAAGAAGCGCTCGAGTTGATCGGCCAGAAACTGACCTCTATCCGCGACACCCACGGCAGCGATTCACTGGCGGGTTTCGGATCGGCCAAGGGGTCCAACGAAGAAGCCTACCTGTTCCAGCGTTTTGTCCGGGCCGGGCTGGGCACCAACAACGTCGACCATTGCACGCGGCTGTGCCACGCCTCCAGCGTCGCGGCCCTGATGGAGACAATTGGCTCGGGTGCCGTCACCAACGTCTTTGCCGACGTGGCACGCGCTGACGTGGCACTGGTGACCGGATCGAATACCACGGCCAACCACCCCGTCGCCGCGACCTTTATCAAGCAGGCAGCCCGGGCGGGGACCCAGTTGATTGTCGTCGATGTCCGACGCAATACGATCGCCGACCACGCAACACACTTCGCACAGATTCAGCCCGGGACCGACGTCGCGTTCTACAACTCACTGCTGCACGTTCTCTCTCGCGATGGATTGCTCGATNACGACTACATCGCCACGCACACCGAGAATTTCGAAGCGCTGCAGGCCCTGGTCGCCACCGACTACAGNCCCGAACAGGCATCGACCATTTGTGGCGTGCCNCCCGAACAGATCGAGGCGATCGCCCACACGATCGGCCAGGCCACTCCACCCGGAGGTGGTGGCGCCATGATGGTCTTCTGGGGAATGGGCATTTCGCAACACGTCACAGGCACCGACAATGCCCGGTGCCTGATCTCGCTGTGCCTGGCCACCGGCAACGTCGGCCGCCCGGGAACCGGATTGCACCCGCTGCGGGGACAAAACAACGTGCAGGGAGCCAGCGACGCCGGGCTGATCCCGATGGTCTTCCCGGATTACCAGCCGGTCACCGATGATGACGTCAGACGCAAGTTCGAAAATGCCTGGGGAAATGACCTCGACGCCAAGCCCGGCCTGACAGTTGTCGAAATCATGGCCGGGGCACTCGAGGGATCCGTCCGCGGCCTGTACATCATGGGCGAGAATCCCTTCATCTCCGATCCCAATGCCAACAAGGTCCGCCAGGCTCTCTCGGCCCTCGATTTCCTTGCTATCCAGGACATCTTCCTGACCGAGACGGCTGAGTTTGCCGACGTGATCTTGCCGGCGGGCAGTTACTTCGAAAAGACCGGCACCTACACCAACACCGACCGTCGAGTTCAACTGGGCCGCCCGGTCGTCGATCCACCGGGAGAAGCCCGCCAGGACTGGGAGATTCTCTGCGAGGTCTCTCGACGGGTCGGCCTCGCTTCCGACTACGACAGTGTCTCGGACATCTTCGACGAGTTCACTTCGCTGACCCGCAACTACCAGGGACTGACACACGAGGTACTTGGAACAACTGGACGACTCTGGCCCTGCCCGGATCCGGAGACCGACGAGGGAACCCAGATCCTGTTCGGCGACGGCTTCCCCACCTCCAACGGTCGCGGACGTTTCGTACCGTGCCCCTACCAGCCGGCCGACGAATTGCCCGACGACGAATTTCCGTTTGTGCTCAACACCGGTCGTGTTCTGGAACACTGGCACACCGGCAGCATGACTCGCCGTAGCCGGGCACTGGACGCGATCCAGCCCGAGCCCTTTGTGGCCATTCACCCCGACGACCTGAAACGACTGCAACTCGAAGGTGGCCAACGATTGCGAATTACCAGTCGACGTGGCGCGATCGAACTGGCCGCCCGACCCGACCCGGGAATCCAACCCGGCTCCATCTTCATTCCGTTCCACTTCCGCGAGGCGGCAGCCAACACGCTAACCAATGACTCGCTGGATCCACACGGAAAGATCCCCGAGTACAAGGTCTGTGCCGTCCAGGTCGCGTCGGCCGACTAGACGGTCACCTCGCCCGCATCACCATCCAGCGCCCCGGAATGGCGTTCGCGGATCGGCTCGACGACCGACGCAATGAAATCGTCCACCTGCTCGGCGGCTCGGCCGGTGAAACGGCTCGCATCCAGAGTCCCCTCGAGATCAACTCCGGCAAACTGGGGATCCTGCTTCAACCGGTCGATCAGGTCATTCTCACCACCCCGCTGCTTGACCTCTTCGCCAGCTGCCTGGCTGTGCACCCGGATCGCCTCGTGCAGATCCTGCCGGTCACCACCGGCCCGCACCCCCGCCATCAGGATTTCCTCGGTCGCCATGAACGGCAATTCCTCGTTCAATCGCCTCGAAATCACCTCGGGATACACCACCAACCCATCAACGATATTGCGATACAGAATCAAAACCGCATCGATCGCCAGGAATGCCTGTGGCAACGTCAATCGACGATTGGCACTGTCGTCGAGAGTCCGTTCCATCCACTGCGTTGCCGCGGTGTCGGCTGTACTGTCCCACAGGGAAATCGCATACCGTGACAAGCCACACATCCGCTCGGACCGCATCGGGTTCCGCTTGTAGGCCATCGCCGAGGACCCCACCTGGTTCTTGCCAAATGGCTCCTCCACCTCCTTGCGGTGCTGCAGGATCCGAATGTCGTTGCCCGCCTTGTGCGCCGAGATGCCGATGCCGGCCAGGACGCCGAGAACCTGCGAGTCGATCTTTCGCGAGTATGTCTGGCCAGTGACCGGATAGACTCGTCCGTCACCCATCTTCGCGGCCACCAGTTGTTCAAGGCGAGCAACCTTGTCGTGGTCTCCGTCAAACAAGGACAGGAACGAGGCCTGTGTGCCGGTGGTTCCCTTCACACCCCGTAGTCGAAGGCTCGACAGGCGGTGCTCCAACTCCTCCAGGTCCAGCACCAGGTCGTAACACCAGAGAGTCGCCCGCTTGCCAATCGTCGTTGGCTGGGCCGGTTGCAGATGAGTGAATCCCAGGCACGGCAGGTCACGATTGGCAGCGGCAAACAACGCCAGGTGATGAATCACGCCCACCAGGCGATCACGGACCAACTCCAACGACTCCACCAGCAGAAGCAGATCGGTGTTGTCGGTCACGAAACAACTGGTCGCACCCAGGTGGATGATCCCTCGGGCTTCCGGACACTGGTCTCCGTAGGCATGCACGTGAGCCATCACGTCATGACGCAGGTCGCGTTCGTAGTTGGCCGCCACCTCAAAGTCAATGTCCTCGACAGCCGCCCGCATTGACGCCAACTGATCATCAGTGACGTCCAGTCCCAGTTCCTGCTGAGACTCGGCCAACGCCACCCACAACCGCCTCCAGGTGGCATGCCGCGTCTGGGACGACCAGGTCCGGCTCATTTCCGTCGACGCATATCGTGTGATCAGGGGGTTCTGGTAGCTCTCGAATTCCGACATTTCCGTTACACCCGCACCAGGATTTTCACCGTCGTGACAGCGTCCCGACCCCCCGATTGTAGCGAACACCGGGCTACGGCGGCATTACCACCAGGACCGCGTCTGGCAACCTCCCGGTGTGGGGTTTACGATGGAGGACCGGCGACCGCATGTGTCGTCGTGGTGGTGCACGGAGGCTGCACGTGGTTCAGGATCCGCAAGCCCCATGCATTATATCCCCGAATCAGCCCGGGAGTTCCTCCAGGATGACGCGTCCACGGCCGGATCCGTTCCGTCCGAGGGAGTCGGATACCACTACCGTTCAGCACCGATTTACCTGCTGACCGCTCTGGTTGGGCTGCTACTGGGAGGCGACCTGCTGGCCGGTGTGGCCGACTGGCCCGAATACCAGCTCCTGTTGGGTTTCCGCCTGGCCTTGCTTGCCGCCGTCCTCGGTGGGTCCCGGATCCTGTTTCAGTCGCTCGAGGGACTCTTCAGCGGCCGCATCGGTGCCGACCTCGCCCTGACGATCGCCTGCCTGGCCGCCATCCTGCTGCGTGAACCGGTCACAGCCGCCCTGGTGGTGTTCGTGGCCCTGTGTGGTGAGAGCATCGAGGGGTACACGGTCGACCGGGCACAACGAGCCATACGTGGCATCTTCCAGTTGTGTCCGAGCATCGCCCATCGCCTCGTCGACGGGCAGGAGCACGACGTGGCCATCGACGAGCTCGGGACGAACGACCTGGTGGTCGTCCGACCCGGCGAACGACTTCCAGTCGATGGGGTGGTTCACTCGGGCACCTCCGCCGTTGATCAATCGGCGTTGACCGGTGAAAGCCTGCCGATCGACAAGGAACCCGGTGATCCCGTTTTTACCGGGACACTCAACCAGTTTGGCGCCCTGGTGGTCACAACCCGCCGGATCGGTGACCAGTCGCAACTGGGGCAGGTGATCGCGCTGGTGGCCGAGGCCACACAGCGGAAGGCGCCGATCGAACGGACTGCCGATCGGCTGGCACGTCTGTTTCTGCCCGCGGTGCTGCTGTCCGCCCTGCTGACGCTGCTGGGCTGGAGATTCCTGGGTGAGGCCGGAACCTGGGAATCGGGATACCTGCCGGCACTTGCTGTTCTGGTGGTCGCCTGTCCCTGCCCGCTGATCCTGGCGACTCCCAGCGCGGTCATGACGGCCATGGCCTGGCTGGCTCGAGAGGGTGTCGTCGTCAAGGGTTCCGCTGCCCTCGAACGTCTCGCCCACGTCGACACGTTCGTCTTCGACAAGACCGGCACCCTGACCCGTGGCGAACCGGTTCTGGGACTTGTCCGCACCGCTCCAGGCAGCCAACTGGATGTCAATGAACTGATCAGGATGGCCGCCGCCGCCGAGCGTTCCAGTGAACACGTGCTGGCACGACTCGTCGTCCGGGAAGCCGAAGCCCGGGGCATGGTGGTACCGGTCCCCGAATCCTTCTCTGCCGAACCCGGTTTTGGGGTGACCGCTTCGCTTCCTGCCGGAACATTCAGAGACTCGTCCTGCCGTGTCCTGGTCGGAAACCGTCGACTGCTGGAACAACACGGAGTCGTGATCGACGAATCCGCCGAAACCACAATCGACGAACTCACCTCGGCCGGCCAGACCGAGATCCTGGTTGCCCTGGATGGGACCTGGGTCGGTGCACTGGGTGTCACCGACTCCCCCAGGACCGAGTCCGCCGCGGTCCTCGATGCACTCAAGCACAACGGAATCGGCCAGGTGGTCTTGCTGACCGGAGACCGCCAGGAACCGGCCTGCACGCTCTCGAAAACCCTGCCAACGATCGACCAGGTCCACAGCGAACTGCTGCCCGGAGAAAAAGCCGAGTGGATCAGGTTGGCCGAGTCACAGGGGCATCAGGTGGCAATGGTGGGCGACGGAATCAACGACGCACCGGCCCTGGCCACCGCCTCGGTCGGAATCGCCCTGGGCGGAGTTGGCAGCGACATCGCCGCGGAAGCCGGTGACCTCGTTCTGATGGGAGACCCTCTCAGACCCCTTCCCGGCCTGTTCTTACTCTCGCGACAGCTCGTCCGTACGATCCGGCAGAGCATCTGGTTGTTTGCGTTCGGGATGAACGGACTGGGAATCCTGCTGGGAGCACTGGGTGTCCTGTCACCGGCCGCCGCCGCCATCTTCCACGAATTCGCCTCCCTGGCGGTGATGCTCAACGCGATGAGACTGCTGTGGTTCATGAGATGGCACGAGACCCGATGGGGAGCATTCGGTGCCTGGCTGGCCAACCAGGCCACCCGGATCACCGACACGTTCTCTCCCTCGCGTCTCACCTTTGAAGCGATCCGTCACTGGCGTCTCGAACTCAAACTCGCCGCCGCCCTGGTGCTGTTTGCCTGGTGCGTTTCAGGAATCACTCTGATCCCCGCCGACGAACAGGCCGTCGTGGCTCGTTTCGGGAAACCACACCAGGATCTCGGCCCCGGTTGGCACTGGCGCTGGCCCCAGCCGCTGGAAACCGTCAGCCGCGAGAAGATCTTCCAACTCCGGGTGTTGCCGATCGGGTTCCGACACCCGGCCTCGACACAGCAGGATCCGGGTCTCTACGTGGCACCGGTTGAATGGAACAGCCGACACGACCAGGAATCATCGGCCTCCGGAAACGGTGACGACACGGATTCGACGCTGCTGGAAGAAGCGCAATTGCTCACCGGCGACGAACTGATGATCGAATTGACCGCGATGGTGGAATACAGGATCGGAAACACCCGCAACCTCCGGCTGTACACCTTCGGAAATGCATCGCCGGAGGCACTACTGCGAGCGGCAACCGAGAGCGCGATCCGGGAAGTTGCCGCTTCAGCGTCACTGGCCGACCTGATGACCGACCGCCGCAAAGACCTGCAATCCCAATGCCTCGACGCCACTCGCCAGGCCGTCGCCTCCTACGCGCTTGGCCTGGAAATCGTCGACGTCAAGTTGATCGATGTTCATCCACCTCGACAGGTCGTCGGAGCCTATCGCCAGGTCGCCGATGCACTGGAAGAACGAGAACGGTTGATCAACGAAGCCGAAGGATACTACGCCCGACGGCTGCTTGCTGCCGCCGGAGCTCGTGCCATCGAGTTTCTGGCCTCGACCGACACCACGGACCGGGATGCGACCCAGGACCGACGCTCCACGAGCGTGTCCTACTGGTCCCTGGATGACCCGGCCACCTGGCAACTCCTGCTGAGCGGCAAGTTGCTCTCCGGAGAAGCCGCCGCGACCGTTGATGCGGCCCGCGCCGCCGCCGCCGACACAACATCCACAGCCCTGGGGCAGGCCGAGCGTTACGAGAAGCTTCTCGAGGCCAGCACCGCCACACCAGAACACCGTGACGTCTCCAAACTGCACCTTTACTTCCGCGCCGTCGAGAAGGCCATCGCCAATCGGCCACTGACCGTTCTCGATCCCCGGGCCACCGGTCGCAAGCACCTGATGCTGACCCAGCCCGGATCAGGCGGTCTGCCAATGTTCTCGCCACCACTGGCACCTGGCGACGACGAGGAACAGATCGTTTCGCCACCTCGACCAGAAACAACCGACCGGGAGTCCCCCGATGAACGATAATGCCGCCACAGCTCGCCCACGTTCTACAGCAACCCGGGGTCTGTTGATCGCAACCGGACTCGCGCTGGCCCTCGGTCTCGCAAGCTCCTCCTGCACGTTCGTCGACGAATCCGAATGGGTGCTCGTCGAACGACTGGGACAAATTGTCCGCATTCACGACCAGCCGGATGACCGTGGACTGAACTGGAAACTCCCGTGGCCAATAGAAACAACGCGAACATTCGATGCCCGTGTCCAGATCGTCGACCCTCCCGGCGGGGAAATGGTCACCGCCGACAAAAAGAACATCACCGTCGACGCGTTTCTCTGCTGGAAGATCGCCTCACCCGAGCCTGCAGCCTCCGAGGATCCCGATCCAGGTTCCCACCCCCTGTACCGGTTTTTCACCACCCTCGGATCCACGCAAGCCGCACGCGTCCGGCTCGCTGAACATGTCTTGCCGGAGTTGCGAACCCGACTGGGTGAGACGAATTTCGACCAACTCGTCGACGTCCATGACCCGAACACCGACCCCAACAGGGAGGCCGGGCAACTGGTCGTGATTCCCCGGACGGTCCAGTCTGGATTGGCCGACCTGGTTCGTGACCGGTATGGCGTCGAGTTGATCGACGTCCGCATCAAGCGACTGAATTTTCCACGGCAAAACCAGGTGGCGGTCTACGAGCGAATGAAGACCGAGCGAAAAAAGATCGCCGAACGGTACCGCAGCGAGGGTCTGGCCGAGAACACTCGAATCAAGAGCCACGCCGACCTGCAATACAGCCAGATCCTGGCCAATGCCCGACGTGACGCGGAGTTGATCCGCGGGCGAGCCGACGCGGAGAGCCTGAGAATTCTCAACCAGGCCCATCGCCGCGACGTCGAGTTCTACCGTTTCACTCGAACTCTCGACAGCTACCGACTGATTCTCAATGACCGCACCACCCTGGTGCTCTCCGGATCCAGTGGACTGCTGAAACTGCTCACCGAGGGTGTCTCTGACATCCCGACAACCCGTTCTCCCCCGCCCCCGGGAACTCCCACAACCTCGACAGCAGACCCGGAGGACAACCGATGACAGATCACCCTGCCATCCCCACCGGGGCACTCGCCGAACCCACCTCACGGCGGTTGCTCCGCCCGAGCCATCTCTGGATGGCGATCCTCCTGTTGTCAGCCTGGCTGATCAGCGGCTTCTACATTGTCCGCGGCAACGAACAGGCAGTGGTTCGCCGTTTTGGGGCACTCGTCCGAAACGCGGGAGGCGGGGTCGAGATCCAATCGAGCGGCCTGCGGTGGGACCTGCCATGGCCGCTGTCCCGGATCGACCGCGTCAACACGCATGAGGTCCGCACGCTGACAATTGGCCGGCCTGAATTTGGACCAGAACTCGAACAGGACTCCGCGACCGGATTCCTCGCCAACGTCGACCCGGAACACCAGTCCCAGTTCCTCACCGGCGATCGAAACATCCTCAATCTGCAGGTCACCGTTCACTACCATGTGGGTGACATCGATCGGTTCCTGTTTGGTGAATCCGACCCGCATGCCCGGCTGAAGTCCCTCGTGGAATCCCTGGTCACCGACACGGTCAGCAACAGCGATGTCGATTTCGTCTACGTCAATGGCCGCCATCAACTGCGAGGTGTCCTCGTCGACCGCCTGGCCACCGCACTGCCCGGAGCACCGCTGGGACTGGTTGTCGACGACGTCACTGTCGGTGCCGTGTATCCCCCCATCCAGGCCAAATCCGAGTTCCTCGATGTGATGAACGCCAGGGCCGAACGCAAGACGCACATCAACAATGCCCAGGCCTACCAGGTCAAGCGGGCCAACGAGAGCCAGGCCCAGGCCAAACGGACGCAACTCGAAGCCGCCGCTTACGGCAGCCGGACCATTGCCGCTGCCCAGGGCGAAGCGGCCCGTTTCGGCCAGTTGGTGACCCAGATCCAGCACGAAGCAAAAAGTGGACAACAGGACTACGCCGGAGCACGGCGACTGGCAATGAAGAGGATGTACCTGGACACCATGCGATCCATCTTCGCCCGGGTCGCGGCCAAGATCGTCCTCGACTCGGGAAAACCCGTCGACCTGACGATACTGCGCCAATCCGGAAAATGATGCCGCTGTTCGATCGCTACAAGCGGTCCACCAGCAATCGCGACGCTGCCTGTTCGCCCAGCGACACGGCCGCCCCATCGATCTCCAACGTCACCGTGCCCCCGGCCTGGTTGTTCAGAACCACCTGGCCCTCGACTCCCAACGCCACTCCGTTGTGAGTCAGAAACTGCAAGAACTCGGCCCCCTGGTCGGTCACGCGGACTATGCGAACCCGTTCTCCGGACGGACAACTCGCCAGCGTCGTGACATCAGCCACCGCTTCCGGCCAACTTCCATCCGCGGTGGGGATGGGATCCCCGTGGGGATCAAAACCGGGGCGACCCAGGAATTCATCGATCCGTTCAACCAGGTCGTCGCTGACGGCATGTTCCATGTGTTCGGCTTCCTCGTGGACCTGGTCCCACGAGAGTCCCAGTGTCTGAACGAGGAACTGTTCGATGAGCCGGTGCCGTCGCAGCATCCGCATTCCCAACATCCGTCCCGCTTCGGTCAGCCGGACCCCCTCGTAAGCCCGGTACTCGACCAGATCGGCGTCACCCAGTGTCTGATGCATACTGGTCACGGTGCCTGGTGAGACACCCAGCGCAGTTGCCACCTGCCCGGCCGACACCCATTCGGCATTCTCGCGCAACCCGATTTGCAATATCGCCTTGAGATAATTCTCAACCGTCAGGCTCAGCATCGGCACGACTCCTTGGCCGTCGATTACAGCCCCTGCCTGCACTCGCGTCAATCGACGTCTCATCGACACCCCGTGCAACCAATCACCGCCTGCCGTACACTGGAAAGACGATTCGACCATGTCGCCCGGAGAAGACCGAAAACCGGTCACAAGCACCAACGCATCAATTGCTCGGCCAGCACCAGGGCATCCGTCCATGCGATTTCCTCCCGTTTCCACACGGCTGATTGCCGCTCTGATCGCCGGAGGCCTCGCGTTCCAACCGGCACGCGCCCAGTCGTCGGATGCCAAATCTGGCCCCAAGACCACTTCCACACCGGACCTCGTCCGCCACGTGCAGCACCTGGTCACCGACCTGGGCAGCAAACGACGCGTCACCCGAGAGAGTGCCCGACGGAGACTCCTGGCACTGGGTCCCATTGTGCTGGAACATCTTCCCGCTCCGTCGGCGACAAAAAATGCCGCCACCCGTGCGGCCATCCAGCGTATTCGTCGCACGCTGGAACGGACCGCCGCAACACGCTCAGCCCAGGCTTCACGAGTGACCATCACCGCCGGTGCTTCACTCGAGAACATCATCGCTTCGATCACCAGGCAAACCGGAAACACCCTGTCACTGGATCGACTCACCGGCCAACAGAAGCGCCAAGCGGTTGCAATCCACCTGAACCGGGTGACCTACTGGGAAGCCCTCGACGCCGTGCTGTCTCGCTGTCAACTCGAGTTGGACAGCAGTGGCAGTAGCGGCACCTTGATTTCCCGCCCGGAACCAACAGCGTCCGGATCCGTGGCCCGGTCCGGACCGTTCCGCGTTCATGCCACTGCCCGGGCTCCCCGTCCGATCCCCGGAAGCAACCGACACCTGGTCCCGATGAGGCTGGCGTGGCAGGTGGAGCCCCGACTGCGTCCGCTGTACCTGGTCTGCCGTCCCGCCAATTTCCGGGCCACCGGCCATTTCCAAGACAATCACACCGCACCACTGAAACCACGGAGCCCTGAAGCCACGCTCGAATTGCCGCTGGATGCCAACAACCCGGGACTACAACTGCGACTCGACTTCCAGTCACCGACCAACCGCGTGCCCCGGGCCATCGAGTTGGCCGGTTCGGCCGATGTGTGGCTCGCAGCCGGCTCGCTGAAGTTCCTCTTCGATGGCTCGACTCCTCCCAGGCCGATCACAAAACGACGCGGTGGCGTCGCCGTCGTGTTCACCTCCGCCCGCATCACCACGACCGGTGACGGACGTCATGATGCGACCATCGATGTCACTGTCCAGTACGAATCGGGAGGCCCCTCCTTCGAATCACACCGGCTCTGGATGTTGTACAACCGCGCCTACCTGGTTCAGAAAACCGACACAGCCTCCGCTCGACGCGTTGCCCATGATCGGTTCGACACACCACGGCTGGGAAATGGCATCGCCCGGTTGGTCTACCACTTCAAGGATCTCACCGGGCCACCGACCCAATGGCGATTCGTTTACGAGGCCCCGACCCAGATCGTCAAGGTGCGGGTCCCGCTCGAATTCGCTCGCTGGACAATTCCACCGGCTCGTGTGCAAGACTGAGAGCACCGGGTTCAACCGGCACTTCTCGCCACACGATTCTGGAATGCGAAGACGATCAACCCGGTCAGGAACATCAGAAAGCCCATCCAGGCCAAGCCAACCGGCAACAGCAGGAAACTGATCAGGCCCAGTGCCAGAAACCCCTTCGCCAGGTGTCGCCTCAGCAGGTCGAGGGTTCCGACACGACGGACCGCGACAATCACCCCGCTACCAACAACCAGCCAGGCCATGGCCCACAGCAGGTTCAGTCCCTGCTGGATCGACTCCCGTGGTCGCATCGACAGTTCCAGCATCGGATTCTCACCGGTCGTGGCAAACTGCAATTTCTGACCACCAGTCGGAATGTCGAATTCTACTGAAAGGCCACCCGCGACACCGGTATTCAATGACGACAAGTAACCTGCATCAAGGTCCACCCTCCCCTGACCACCGCCGCCGCCGACAATGGTCTGGACTGACTCGCCGGCCATGGCGTTTGGTTGGAAAGGACTGGAGCGATCCTCCCGCTGTTTCTCTCGCTGTTCCTCCAACTGGTTTCCGGCGAACCTCTGGACGGTAGCGGCTTTCTTCTGTTCCTCTTTCTCAGCATCAGCGTTCAAACCGGCAATCTGGCTGAGGCTCTGCTGCTGGCGACGCNTCCTGAGTTCGCGTGTTCCCAGCTTGCCACTNACAACTCCCGCCGCACCCGCCNGTTTTCTCTTTCNNCCCTTTGTGTTCGCCACATTCGCTTTGCGGTCCGGCTTGCTGTCCGGCTTNCTGGGAGNNGGCTGGAAATTGAANGTNNGGCTCTTGAGAACNGTACCNAGTNTNTTGTCCTTGCCGGGGGCCNCAACCGAGTTGTCCATGAACAAGCGGCCATTGTTCTGGTTGATCTGTTCACGTTGGACCGCCTCGTCCTGCCCTTGAAGACTCCCGGATTCATCGACGATCGTGACNTGCTGTTTGGCGTCATCCACTTGGATCTGGTCCAGAGCCTCGTGGTATTTCTCCTGGAAATCACGATTCTCTCTCTGGAAGGCCGCAGCCCCGGTCCCTCTTGAGGCACTGTACCAACGTTGGCGTCGGCCCGATCGCTCGTTGAAACTGGACAGATCGGCTTCAAGTTCCTTGAGATTCATGGCGGCGTTGTACTTGGCCTTCGCACTCGATTTGCTCTTCAACACACCCAGCAGATAATTCGCNTCTTCCAGCGTNGCGCGCCGCTGGTTGAGTTGGATCCGATCGCTGCTGACCAATGCCAGGTTGGTCCCCGGCCCCTCGACCGGTTCGACGTCCAGCGCGTCGGGCAGGTGAACCGTCCAGGAGGTCTCCTCGACCTTCATCCCGTACTCGCNGAACGGATCGTTCTCGACGACAGCTTGCTGGCCGCGGGGCGGAACCACGCGCGGCACCGGTATCACCCGCTTGTTGGCCAGGAGATGAAATCCGGTGGGCAACCGTCCCTGGTGTGGAAAGCGACCGGAGACNATCAACCGCACCGGGAACGAGAGATCTCCTTCGCTGGTATTGGGCAAAGCGATCAAAACGACGTTGGCCGCTCTCGCCTCCTGCGAATCAACCGGCCTGGACAGTTGGCCGTTGACCGAAACCGACAGCACCTCGGATTCCTTGGGAATCCGAACTCCCAGGAACTGTTGAGCCCTGTTGCGAATCTTGTAAACAGCCTGGGTCCGCCAACTGCCGTCGGCCGCCAGAACGGTTACCAGTTCTGCCAGTTGCACAGTGGCCGTCGTCTGTCTCATCGCCTGGGATCGCTGGTATTTCCACCGCGGCATGTTGGCCCGTGGCAACACCCGCCACATCCCGGTCGCCTGGTCAAACANCGACGCTTCAATCCGAATCGGCAGNCGTCCCAGGTCGTCCTTCTTGATCTCCTCGACCCCCTCTTCATTTTCCAGTGTCAACGTGCCGGTCGACTGGTTGACAAGGAATGCGTACCTCTGCTGTGTCTCCACCTTGTGGAAACTCACCGACGTCACACCCTCGTCATCGGTCCGGGTCACCGACTGTTCGAAAACGACCTCCGGCGCTCCCACGGTGACCGACTGTGCCGAGGGNGGTGGGAGGGTCGCCTGGGCAATCAGGAACAAACGGTCGCGGACCGGTTCATTGAGAGTGACAATCCAACGGACCGGGCCGGAGGGATCATCACCGGTCGGCTGCCGACGGACCTCGCGAATCCGCGGATCGCGAAACTGCAGGCCCTGCTTGAGTTCGGGGGGAGTGGTGAATACGAACTCGTCGGCGGCTGCCTGAGTGATCCGCCATGACAATGCCAGAGAATGATCGACCAGCGTGTCGGTGACGGTGACCAGGGACACGACGGTTGCCTGCACGGCCGGCACGGCCCGCTTGACCGTCAACAGAATCGGAGCCGGCACGGTTGCACCATGGACAAAAGCAAACCGCGCTTCGCGAGCATCGAGTTGCCTGAGATCCCTGTCGGCACTCGCCGGGTCAACCGGTCTCCAACCGGACCGCTCGGCAATTCCCGCTGAGTACGCCTCGTCGAGCCAGACCATGATCCGGCTGGCCAACCGTTCCACGCCCAATGGGTGCGGCAACGCCAGTTCCAGTTCTTCAAATTCCGGCGAGCGAGGCAACGAGCCCTCGAGAACCACTTCAACGGACCCTGTTCGGGGACGGTCAAATTCAACCGTCAATCTCCGGTTGCCATCGTCGGCGGCGTGAACAAACCAGTCGGCCAGTCCCGCTGCTTCGACACTGACAGGCAAGTAGTCCAACGGCAGCGAGAAAGTGACATTCCCGCGGGCCGCCTGGCTGAGTTGCCACTGGATCCGTGATGCCAGCCGCANCTTGCGGTGTTCGATTCGAACACCGTGCCGGGCCACGGCATTGGCCCGGGGTGTCCGTCGAGACACGCTCAACGTCAGTCCAAATGGACGTGTGATGTATCCGAACACCAGTTGCGGTGGCGCGGCACTCCTCGATCCTTCTCCGCCCTCGGGTTTTCCACACCAGCTTGGCCGAACCGCCTGCGCCACGTCGACCTGGCGGAGATTCGTATTCGCGGTCGACCGGACAGTGAACTGGCTGTCGACAAACACGGCCAATTGGCCCTTGTCCCGATCAAAACCCGCCACGCCCAGCGACTCGANCTTCAACATCGTCGACTGGTCCCCGACTCGTCGATCCTGGAACAGTTCAATCTGCACCACCGTCTCGTCGGTGATCCGGCGGCGGAAGAACACTCGCAACCGCCTGGAGTTGTCGTCCGCCACAACATCCCAGCCTCCCACATCAACCCCGGTCACCGCCTGCACCCGNACGCTGGCGGGCAATTCAAATGCCGCCTCGGGCAAGCCCCCCTGTCGGACCCGGAACCGGAAATGACCACGGTGACGCACCCCGGGATCAGAGACATGAACAGAGGTGAAGGATTCCAACTGGACCAGGCCATCTGCTCCGTCGGCAGCCTGCCGGGGCTGCCACGCAACACGCAACACGCCACCGTCATTCACCCCCAACTCGACCCACTCGTTCTCGTCGGCCGCACCCCGCCTGTGGCGAGTTGTCGATCCGTTGACACGGACCAACAGGTCACGTTCTGGAAGTTCAAACCGTAACCGGCCAGCCGGAACCGGAGCCAGGTTCAAAGAAAACTGTCCGGCAGGTCCAGCCTGGACCAGCGGAACCTCACAGTCGACTTCCAGGNGGTGGGCTCCACGACGTTCCAGGACCACGGCCAAGGGATAGGCACCCGGCTTGGCCCGGGTCACCAGGGGGGCAGCCTTCCCGTTGAGCCTCGCCCCGCCGATGGCCACCGAACCGATCGGAATCGGCAGAACAACCTGGCCATTCCGAAAGCTGTACAACTGCAGTTCACCCCGGACAGCAATCCGGGCCCCAACTCCGTCACCCGCTGGCACCACACGCGCGGTCCATGAAGCATGAGACACGACGCCTGATCGCGGCGCCGGAGACAAGACTTGACGGTCCGGGTAGGCCAGATTCCAGAGTCTCAGAAATTCACTGCGAGGCAACAGGACGCGANTCGCGTCCTTGGGATCCTGGCCTGGCTCCACCGGNACCACTTCCAGNGGTTGAATCACCGGCGGCGCCGGTCGCGACTTGTCCTGGCTCCATCCGTCTTGTGACAACAACGAGGCGGCCAACACCAACCCGGCTCCAATGTCCAGCAGATCACGCCTCAGGTTGGCCTTCAGCCACGCCCAACCCGGTCCCAGTCCCCCCACCATCCCGATCGCCAGCCACAACCCACCACCGGCGGTGGCACCAAGAAAGAGGCCGTCCAGGTAGAGATGACACCAGACG
This sequence comes from Planctomycetaceae bacterium, assembly GCA_002724415.1. Taxonomy (GTDB): domain Bacteria; phylum Planctomycetota; class Planctomycetia; order Planctomycetales; family Planctomycetaceae; genus UBA8437. Next base: position 7,307 of record PBOU01000122.1, on the reverse strand, counting down.
GGAAGAACTGTGACCAGGGCCATCGGGCCCACCAGGGCCGCAATGACCAACACCACCCGTTCAGACACGGGTCGCTGCCTGAAAAACCAGCATCCGACCAGCACCAGCACGATAAAGAAGCCCCGGGCCGTCGATTGTGACTCGAGATCCTGGTAGACGATGTCCAGGTCCGCTTGCTGCTGTGAATCACGACTGCCCAGGAAGTGAAAATGTCGACGCACGGTTCCCTCGGGTGGCTTGATATTCAGTGCCAGCGACATCACGGCGCCACGATTTGCACCTCGGGGCGAAGCGGGAGGTCGCACGGCGGTGTCCACCTGGGACTGAACTTGCGGACGAACCAACCGTGTTTGATCGGGCACGTTTCCGGGAGCCGACTGGACAACAGATTGGCCAAACGATGCTGGAGGTGCTGGAGGTGCTGGTTTTTTGGCAATTGTCTTGCCATCTTCCGACTTGGCCGCCCGATCCGCAGATTCTGCAACGGGAGACTCACTGGCAGCTTCAGAGGGAGCCGCGGGAGCCATGCCGCCACCGCCTCCCATTCCACCAACAGCTCCTATCCCCTCCATCGTGAACTCGTCGCCTTCCACCAGGGCACGATTCATCATGCCCCCGTCGGCCGGCGCGTCTGCCGAATCCATCCCAGCCGGTGCCGAATCCGTGGCTACCGCCAAACTGTCCGGACGCCCCATAAGGCTCTGCGGTGGCGCTGCGATCAACAGTATGAATGGCAGCACGGTTCCCAGGACCAGCAACACCGCCGTCGCGGCGGCCAACCCGACAAATCGACGGCGACGGAAGGCGAGTGTCAACACCGCGATCACACCGGTCACCGCCAGCAGGACCAGCATCCGACTGACCAGGTTCTGGGGTGAGAGTTTGCCCAGCGAATCCCTCATGGTCCCCAACAGGCTGATCTGGCTGAGATCTTCGCTGGGGACAAACCGGCCATCGGACGCCACGACCAGGGTCTGGCGGGGATGGTGCACCACCCATTCCTGTTCNAGAACTTCAATGGGATGAAGTGTTCCCGACCCGCCCTTGAGGAACACCACCGGGGCGTCCTGCTCGAGTCGTCCTGAGCCGGTGACAGCCTGCACGCCGGATCGGAAAAACACCTCCAGGCTGTGCCGGCCAGACCCCTGGGTGTCAATCGGCCAGCCCACGACGAACATCTGGCTCCCGTCGTCGGCCTGGCCGTGCTGACGGTGAGCCTTGACGGGTCGGCCGTCGACGGTCACCGCCCACAGGGTTCGCTGTTGCTTGGATCCTGCCCCCAGGTCAACCACCAGGTTTTGCACGCCGGCGGCAGTCAAGTCAAACGCTGCCCGATGCTGCATTTCACCGGTTCGTGCGAGGACACTGGTCACGGTACTGCTGTGGCAGATGGCGCGGGCCACGCGACCATGATCGAACCGTGTCTCATCCAGCGAGACCTGGTAACCAGGCACCATGTACCGGTANGCCTTCACGATCCGCTCNCGCGACTGAAATGAAGACGGTGGCAAATCGATGGGATCGATCTCGGTCAACTCGGCCACGTCTTCCCCGGCTCCTGCTCGCTCCAGCGCCGTGACCACGATCCTCTGGTCATCAGAAGCCTCGATTGCCACGAAACCGTTGTCTCGNTCGGCACCCACAACCGCCAGTGTCGGCAATCGGAACCTCTCTTCTTCGTCGNCAACCTGTTGATGAGCCAGTGTCAGGTCCACAGCCAGCGAGAGACGATTCCGCACGAACTTGTCGAGTTTCAGAGTCCAGAGACGCCGACCGGCCTNCGGATCCGCTGGCAATTGTTCGACAATCCGGTTCCCGGACTCCAGCAGCCGAAACCTCAGGTCCTGCCCGATCCACTCGGGCAAATCGATGACCACGGTGCGGGCCCCGCCTCCCTGAATATCCAGGTGCGTTTCGAGGTGGACCGAGACCGTCTCGCGATCGAGCCGGGCGACGGTCAGTGATTGGGCTGACAAACGAGGTGGACGTCGGCCAATTCGCAAAGTCCCTGTCACCCGCGGGGCCTGGTACATGTAACCCAGTCGCTGCCCCTCCAATTCCAGGTTGGCCTGGTCCAATCCCACCAGTTCACTGGCCACAATCTCGTACTCATCGGGAGCACGAACCAGGTAACGCCCCTCGACGATCAGCCCCGACTGGTCCTCCCGGTCGCCTCCGGCCATCTCCACAGCGACATCTGGNAGGGGCACATCCCGACCGATCGCACTNCCCAGGGGCCAGTTTTCCAGGTCGCGGTGGGCCAGGACACGAATTCCCACCTCTGTTCCTTCAGGAATCGCCTTGTCGAATCCAACGCGAAATCTCTGCCGTCCCTCGGCCCCGGGCAAACGCTGCCAGGCCACCGGCTTGTTGGCCACCCGCACACCCGTGATGTTCCAGCCCTCTGGCATCGAGAACACCACCTGGAACAACGACGAAAACAGGCTCTCGATCGTNGCNTCGGTGGCCAGGTCGAGTCCGTCGTCAGAAACACGCAGGATCGTCGCCAATGCCGCCTGCAATTCCTGTCGCTTTGTCTCGGTAGCAAACGAGAGCGTGAAGTCCTCGCGCCACGCATCAAAATGAAGCAGGCTGCTGCCGGCAGGAGCCGTCTGGTTCGTCTTGAGAACCATGACATCCGTCACTCGACGCACACCTGTCGACTGGCCGGATTGCAAACGGACACCCGGGGGAGACTGCACAAGGATCTGTCCGATGTGCGAGGTGACACCCGAAAGCCGCAGCCGGGGAACTTGCCACAACTGGCCAACGGCCGCCGGCATCACTCCGCGAAATGTGACNCGTCGTGATCCCGTGAACCGCTGCCGGTACCGCAANGTGATTCGAGTCCGCCTGGCGTTGTCCGGATCGTCAGCCAACTCCCAACTCTCGAGTCCACTGGACGACACATCCGTGATCTCCAGGTTCCGGGGAACCGTCGCCACGAACTCGTCCAAAGCCTGTCCGTACACCTCCAGGCTGGTGATCGCCTGCCAGGTCACTTCCCCCGGNGCCACTCCAATGCCAAACGCGGTCGATGCAAATACCAGGGCATCACCGGCTCTCTGNGTTTGACGGTCGGTCACCGACAACCGGATGTCACTGCGGCCGCCAACTGGCAAGTTGTACGTCGCCGGCTGATCCGCGGGTGCCGGACGCCGAACCGCCAGCCCATCAACCAACAGGTGCTTGCCCGCCGGCAGATGCACCACCAGCGAGGCCGTCGCCGCCGGCACCAGGCCAAAGGCCGCCACCTTGTCNCTGCCCACCGATGCCAGGGGCGTTGAGAGCCCCAGTTGCAGGGTCGACACGCCAACGGTGTCGTGAAACAACTCAAGCCCCGTGACGGTCGCCTTCTTCCGGGTCATTTGGAAACGGGCCACTCGAGCGGGTTTTCCATCCACCAGGGCGGTCTCGACTGAAACACCTCGCAATGGCAACTGCAGCGATTGCCAGCCACGGGCGAATTGCTGAAGGCGGACCGAGGCATCGATCAACAGGTGATCACCGCGTGGACGAGCCGTGTACACCACCTCCCGCAATACCAGAGCCGCCGGCGAGCGAGGCTGGGTCTTCTCATTCTTGGCCGCCAGGGCCCGCAACGCGTCGTACCGGTCCCTCTCGAGCATCACACCACTTCGGTCACGATCGATGACCACGCCCAGATCCTCGATGGGCACAAACACGCGCCGGGGTCGTTTTTGGTTCCTGGAAACCTGGCCCGATACCGATCCGGTAACGGCCAGTACCGCCGCCAGGCTCACCAAAATCCAGGCCCTGCTCATTCGCAAACCGCTCATGAATCCGACTCCAACAGGCCCGCNTCTCCCGAATCCTCTGTGCCGGAATCGTNGTCGTCCGTGGNATCCGGACTCGGGTCTGGAGCCTCGACGACTGCATCGCCGCCCCCCGGATCGGTGTCACCACCGTCCTCATCGCTGACCGGCTCCCCTGCGGCCGGCAGGTCCCCGGCAGCCGCAGAGTCCAATTCCCCACCGGCTTCCGGAACACGATCCACTTCAACCTTGTTTCGAGAGAGCGTGTTGGAAACCACCCCAGCCACCTTGCTACCAACCGACCGTTGGAATCCCACGACCGCGGCCAGCATCCAGGCCGCCACCCCAAAGCCGATGCCCCACCGCGCGGCCGACAAGGCTTCCGCCACGCTGTCGGCGTAGGACAGTGACAGCAGAGACACCACGAACATCGCCACGAGCACGACACTCAAGCGATTGCTCCACGGGGTCCACAACAACACGCATCCGATCGCAAAGATCGGGATGCTGATGCCCGCGGTCATCGAGGATGTCTCCCACCACGTTGCCGACAACGCGGCAGCGCCGCCAAGGTTGCCATACACCGTCGCGTGTCCCCGATCCCGTCCCGGCAGGTGACCGAGCGAGGAGGTCCGTTTCTGCTTATCGAACCAGCTCTCGAGATTTCCATGGTGTCGCGAAAGAACCACGAAGTGATCGGGAACACCAACCAGCTTGTATTCCTCGGGAACAAACACCGCCGTCTTCAGTTCCTGCGTGACCGAGGTTTTTCCGTCAGATCCGCTCTCGGACTCGACACCTCCAACCACCGGCAGGTTGATGGTCTCGGTACTGCCAAACCAACTGGCAAAGAAATTCTCCTGCGGCAGGTCGTAACGGATCGACAGGAAGAACTCCTCGTCGGCCCTGGTGCCGGCCACGTTGATTGAATAGGCCGTCCATCCTTCGAGATCCGTCTCGTCGTCCCCGGATTTCTCGACCGGCACACGTCGCAGATCCACAAACACGTCCGAGACGTTTGCCAGGTTGGGCAAATCCACTCGTAGCCGTTGCCGCTGGCTGCTCTTGAGGCGAAACCGCGCGCGGGCACTTGCGGTGCCGTTCTTGTTGATCACCATCTCGACCAACGCACGCGACACGACCGTCTCGACCACCTTCTCGGACTCGAACTTCCGCACGGTGACTTCGAGACTGACCGGTTGCACGTGGAACCGGAATGCAGCCGATCCGTTCGTCGGCAACAACTTCAGTTCCCGCACGTCAATCAACTCCAGACCGTCCAATTCACCGTCATCGGGCAAGTCAATCCCCAGCGCATCGTCTTTTTTCACCACCACTTCACCGGTGATGTTCTGGTTGTCGAGATCCATCGCCCGTGGTGGCTGAACGAGCACCTGGCGGTTTGCCATGGGGTCGGAGTCCTCCTCGCCAGCCGTTTTCAGATCCCAACTGACATCGAACGCCACCGGCCCGGTCATTTCCTGCTGCATCACGATCGTCCAGGTCACCCATCCGTCCTCGACTTCACCGGAGGTTTTTTCTCGGATTGGCACCGAGGCTCCCCCGGCAACACGTGAGGTGACGATCTGTGGCTCCTGGCCGATCGATTCGGGCACCTGGATCCGGAACGTGTCCGTTCCGGCGTACTCCACGGTGAAAATCACTTTCGAATCGACTTCGACCACCTGTTGCTTCGCGTTCGCGGTGGTGCCAACGGTGGCCGACAGCCTGGTCGGACGTCGGCGTGTGGTCACCGGAAGAGCCAGTTTTCGGTTGGCGTCCTGGGTGGGATACGCCGTGTATTGCCAGGCACTGGCCAGCCGCGCACGGCCGACCGATCTCCCGGTGGCCCCGCTTCGATCGGGCTGGATCCCCGTCAATTTCTCCTCGTCGGTGATCACCTCGAAAGCGTCCGGAGCATAGACGGTGACCGTTCCGTTCTCGCGGACAACCCCCCGCGGCTCGATGACCGGCAATGACACATCAAATGTCTCGGCCTCGCCGTCGAACGCCTGGTGGGCGTTGATCGTCAGGTTCAAGACTCCCTGCCGACGTTGAGCCAACACCACCGTCAGCAGCCGCGTCTGCTTGTCGAAAGTGTGCTCCTTGTAGCCGTCACCGGTGACTCCGTCGAGCACGAGTCCCACGGGCAGCACCAGTTTCCATTCAAAGACACCAGCCCGTTCGACGGTGTACTTCAACTTCGCCAACGATCGCAGCTCGTCATCACGGAAGACCAACCGGGTGACCTGGTCAACGGTGACCCGTGGCTGCACCGGTTCGTAGGACACCCGCAGATCAAACCGCGGGCTGAAGTACTTGTACGATCGTCCTCCCGGTCGACGGATCGACTGGAACACCTCACCCGGTTCGATCCGGACCAGCCCTCGCGGTGGGGTGACGTTGAGCGTGAGATCCGATCCGTGGGTCAAAACAACCTGTCCACTTTCCCGAACGGCATCCAGCGAATGGATCCCATTGATCGTCATTCCAGCATCATCGATCGTCGACTTGTCGATCCCCGCCGTGTCGACCCCCGAGACCGCGAACGTCTCGCCCATGGCCGGAGCCGGACGTTCGGTGTGCACCTCGAGAATGAACTTGCCACGAACCGCCCCGATGAACTCGACGGTGACCACCTGCCGTTTTTCCTCTTTCACCGGCGTCCACTTGCGGATCTTGGCCTGGGTCGAAGCCACGTCCAAAATCCGGTGCCCCGGCGGCACAGCAATCCGCAATTGGGTCAATTCGCCACGCAGCACCTCGTGATGCAGGAACACGTCGGTGTGCACCAGACCATCGCGAACCGAGATGTGCTGGTAATTGGACACGCTGGTCAACAGATCCATGTCGGGCTTCTGGCCGACGCGGGGGTACCACAATGCCGAGATCTTCGGCGTCGCTCCCAGCCGAGCCCGCACGCGGGTTCGGCCCGCCGCCGCCTTGACCGGCAGGGCCACCAGACGCGGTGTCAGGTCAACAGCCTGTTGAGGACGAGGCACCGACAACTCGAACGTCGTCATGCCCACGGTGGGACAGTCCAGTTCGAACGAATGACCATCGGCCGAAGCACGGATGCGGGCAGTCAACTCGAGCGTCACGGTGTGAGTGCCTGCCTCGGGAAAAAGCAGCGAGTACCGACCGGCACCGGTGCCCCGAAGCAACACCTGGACCGCCTTGCCATCTCGGGTCGCGGTCACGCGACCGATCGCCGCCTGGCCAAACTGGATCGGAATCTCCGCCCAACTCTTGCCCAGCACCTGGACGCTCAGTGTGGCCGTGACCCGTGCCAGATTCTCATCGACCGTGGCAACGTAATCGGCCTGGGTAATCACTCCCTCAACTGGACGCCCCTTGGCATTCTGGTCAGCCGCACCGGCCCGCTCCCACAGCCTCAGATACTCCATGTACGGCAGGAAGACCGCCGACGGGTGCTTGTCGAGAACGGACTTGAGATAGCGATACGGCACGTAAATCCACTGCTCGAATTTTTCTACCGGTTGGGCTACCGGTTGGGCTACCGGTTGGGCT
>PBOU01000121.1 GCA_002724415.1 Planctomycetaceae bacterium | reverse complement strand
GGACTCCAGGCCCTGGACACTGCAGACCTGATGGTCTTGTTCCTTCGGTTCCGGGAATTGCCCGACGAGCAGATGGACCGCATCGTGAAGTTCACCCACAGTGGCAAACCGATCATTGGGCTGCGAACCGCAACTCATGCGTTCAACTACAGTCGAAACAAAAAGAGCAAGTACCGGCCCCTCTCCTTCAACAGCGGTACACCCCGCGGTGGCTGGGGCGGCCTGGTTCTTGGTGACACCTGGCTCAATCACCACGGCCACCACGGTCGAGAGAGCACGCGTGGAGTCGTCAACGCCAAGTACAAGACTCACCCCGTGCTCAAAGGCGTCACCGACATCTGGGGCCCCACAGACGTTTATGGAGTCCGCAAATTGCCCGCCGATTCCAAGGTGATCGTCCACGGACAGGTGCTTGCCGGAATGAAACCGTCGGACAAGCCCGTCGAGGGACGCAAGAATGATCCCATGATGCCATTGGTCTGGACACGGGCGTTCAAAACCGAATCAGGAAAAACGGCGAGAATATTGGCTACCACCATGGGGGCGTCGACCGACCTTCAAAGCGCCGGACTCCGCCGACTGCTCGTCAACGGCTGCTACTGGGGCCTTGGCCTGGAGTCCAAGATTCCAGCCAAAGCCGACGTGTCTTATGTCGGAACCTACAAGCCAACACGATTTGGCTTTGGAAGTTATGTCAAAGGTGTCAAACCCGCCGACCACGAACTGAAGTAATTTCGACCGACATCAACACCCGAGAGGGTTATCGACGCATCCGAAAGTCGTTGTCGCCGGACCGATCTTTCCCCCGCATCAGGAACAACGTGCGTTCCGAGAGTGACAGCGGTCCACCTTGTTGCGTCCGCGTGGGTGCATCGTGACGGTAAACAGAGGTCGTGGGCATGTACCTGAGTGTCATTGCCCGCCGTGGATGTTCGGAAACATTCGCTTCCGACCCATGAAACAAGTACACGTCGTGCAGTGACACCTGACCGGGTTCCAGAACGATGTCGGTTGCCTGCCTCTCGTCGAACTCTGCCGAATCCAGTTCCAGGTTCAGGCTCAGCCCCTCGGCGTCGTTCTGATTGTGCTGGGCCAGCTTCCGGGACCGATGCGAACCGGGGATCACCCGCAGGCAACCGTTCTGAGTCGTTGATTCGTCGATCGCAATCCACACCGTGCACGTCGCCAGGGGCTCAATTGGCCAGTATTCGCCATCCTGATGCCACGGTGTCCGTGTACCCACACGCGGGGGTTTCGCGAAGAAACTGGAATTCCAAAGCGCGACGTCGTCACCCAGGACGTCACACACCATTTCCACAATCTCGGGTATTCTGGCCACGTTCAAAAACCAGGTGTCGAACGCCAGGACAGCCGAACAATAGTCAGCGAATTCCGGTCGGTTGAACACCAACCGATCGTGTGCCCCGCGAATGGCCTCAATCCAGTCAGCCGACAATCGAAACTCCGGAGTCACGTAGCCGTCACGGCGGTAGTCTTCGATTTCTGAGGAACTGAGCATTTCGGAGAATCTAGCGTTTCTTCGTCCTGGAACAACCGTTCTGCTACATCCGCATTGGTTTGAACTGACACGCCTCGGTGAAGACCTCAAAAAAGTCGTCTGCCGTCTCCAATTCGACATGCTCAATTTCTTCCACCAGCCGAGCAACCCGTTCCTGCCTGTCCGCATCGAGAATCAACTGCCGCGCCCCTTCCAAAGCAGCATTTCCAATCCGCCGGACTCGGTCGGTGGCATATGGCGCGAGAAAGCCGATTGAAATCGCTGCGTCAATGTCAATCGAATCCGCGAAGCCACCAGCCAAAAAAATGTGGTCGACGTCACGGGGCTCCATTTCCAACATCCGCAACAGGATGAACTGGCCACAAAAACTGGCTGCCTTGGCCTGGGCAAGATGACTTGCGTCCATCCGCGATAGCGTGATCGCCGGATCGTCGACCACCGGAATTTCTCGGGCACGTCCACCCTTCGCGGTAAATACGCCCAACGGAGTCATCTGTGCAGTCCGCTTGAGTTCAGCGAGCAAATCGACGAGTCCCGATCCACAGATCCCCACCGGTTCCGCATCGGCCAATGTCGTGTATTGAAAACCGTTCCCAACCGCTTTCAATGAATCAATCGCCCCGTCACACGCAGGAAGACCAAACTCAACCAGCCCTCCTTCAAACGCTGGGCCGGCCGGGCACGATGCGGCCACCATGCGTTCGGGAGTCGCAATAACGACCTCGGTATTGGTGCCAATATCTAGAAATACACGTGTTCCTGTCCGTCGGTCAAAATCACACGCGACCAAACCGGCGGCAATATCCGCACCCACGTGACTTGCAATCAGGGGCGGCGAAAACGCCCGTGCGTAGGAACTGGCCAACAATCCCAGCCGCCTGGCCGAGATTTCCAGTCCTGTCCCCCCCCTGGAACCCGCGGCAGTCTCGTGTTCGGTTAACGATTTGTACGGACGTTGGCCGATCGTTTGGACATCCAGTCCAAACACCAGATCCCTCATCGTCGAATTGCCAACCAACATCACCTCGTACAGCGTGTGCCGACTGACATCGGCCTGTTGGCAGAGCCCCTGGATCTCGTTATTCAACGCCTTGACGATTGCACCGTGTAATTCGCCGGGGTGATTCGCGTCATAAGACACCCGGCTGATCACGTCGCTTCCACCAAAACGTTGTGGATTCTCGAAACCGCCACGACAAAGTGTTCCGCCGGTCTCCAGATCCAGCAACTCGGTGGCGACCGTGGTTGTTCCGACGTCGACGGCAATTCCGAGCAATCGCCCTCGCCATTTGTCTATGACCTCATCACCTCGAAAAACCTCATCACCCCGCCGGAACACTGATGGTCGTGGTGCAACGTCGCCACGGACGTGTTCAACCAGGACACGTGGAGCGCGCCGCAGAGGCGCCACACCGATCCTCCCTGCAGTAATGACCTGCGCCTGGCATGCCAGGCGAAAACCGTCTTGCAGGAATCCTTCCGCGTCTCCGGCGTCTCGCAGGAATTCCGCTCCCGACAAAACCTCGACGACACATTCGTGACAACTGCCAGTCCGACCACACGAACTGTCAATCCTCACATTTTGGTTATCGGCAAGATCGAACAGCGTCGCCCCGACCTCGGCATCGCAATGAAACGCCCCCGGCCTGGCCCTCTTCTCCGATTCGATCTCCACCACTTTCTGTTGTGAGTCTGCCCGCCACTGGGCAAGGACTTCCTCAGGATCCGCGACCTCCCAGGCGCCCCTGTAGTCCAACTTCCCGTCACATTGACAAATGGGCAACCCGTGGTCGGAATCAAGCGGCCCCTGGTTCCGGCATCCAAATCGTGCCGTACACAGATCCCGACGGTCACGGTAGGGGCAACGTGACAGGCATTGCACCTGCGCGTGTTCAACGATCTCGGCAAAAATTCGCGTCAGTCTGGCGCGACGCTGTTCCACCGCCTGCCTGTCAATGCCCTCGCTCATTTTCGGCCGTCCAGTCAAACGTCATCTAACCGGCGACGCCGGCCAACCGCTTGGCAACCTCCACGCAGTCAACCGCGTTGTCGCCGTAGGCGTCGGCCCCCATTTCGTCAGCGAATTCGGGGGTGACCGGGGCCCCCCCGACCATGATTTTCACGTCATCTCTCAGATCTGCATCAATAAACGCCTCAATTGTTCGGCCCATGTTGGGCATCGTCGTCGTCAACAGGGCTGACATCCCCACCAGTGACGCCGAATGTTCTTCCACCGCATCAATAAACTCGTCGGCCGACGTATCCACCCCCAGGTCGATCACTTCGAATCCGGCACCACGCAACAACATGATGCAAAGATTTTTTCCGATGTCATGAAGGTCGCCCTTGACCGTCCCCATTATCACCCGTGCGAGGGGTTCGATCCCCGAAGCCGAGAGGATCGGCTCGATATGCACCATTCCCGCTTTCATGGCTCTCGCGCAAGCCAAAACCTCGGGGACGAAAATGAAATTTTCACGAAACTTGATGCCAACCAGTGCCATACCGGCGATCAGTCCGTCATCCATCACCTCCAGCGCGGGAGTGCCCGACGCCAGGGCCTCTTGAGTCAACCGATCGGCGTCCTCATTTCGTCCGCTGATAATCGCTGCCGCAATTTCCAGCAAGTGGGGAGCCCCAGCCGCATAGAGACCGATCAACTCGGTCCGTTCATCCTCGCGTTCGACGAATTCGTCGAGTTCTTCACGAATAAATTCGTTGGGTATGTCCGTTAGTTCAGGCATCGTCGCTCTGCGATTTCAGGAGGGCCATCACTCTCTTTTCCCTCACGACGCCCCGTCCCGCAAGAGTAACGAGAACGCCCGCACGTGGGCTGGCCCGGTACCACAACACCCTCCAACGATATTCGCGCCCGCTTCGATGACTTTACGCATTTGCTCGGCCATGAACTCGGGTTCATCCGGATAAACAATTTCCCCGGACACGATGCTCGGGATGCCCGCGTTGACATGCGTCAGGATCGGCAGGTCGGTCACCCCACGCATGGCAGCAATGACTTCAATCATGTCTCCGATGGCGATTCCACAATTGGATCCCACAACGTCCGCTCCGGCCTCGGCCAACGCCAGGGCCGTCGACTCAGGTGTATCCCCCATCATCGTGAACAGCCCCCTGGGCCCTCGGTCGTAGCACAAGGTGGCGACCACTGGCAGACCTGTTGCCGCTTTGACAGCGCGGATAGCCAACGTCATCTCTCCGGTCACATCACTCATCGTCTCGACACACACCGCGTCCACTCCGCCGGCTGCCAACCCAGTGGCCTGCTCACAAAACACCTCGTACATTTCCTCAGAGTCAGCGGTTCCTCCTTTTTCTTCCAGAATTTCTCCGGTTGGACCCATCGAACCCAGGACGAAGCCGTCCACAGGAGCCGCCTCGCGTGCCAATTGCCCCGCCAACCGATTCAACTCCTCAACGCGGTCACCGTGTCCATATTTTGCAAGCATGTAACGACTGCCGCCGAATGAATTCGTCTCGACGATATCGGATCCCGCCTCGAAGTAGGCAGCCGCCATTCCACGCACAACATCTGGTCGTTTCAGGTTGAATTCTTCCGGGCATCCTCCAGGTTCCAGCCCATTTTCCTGGAGGTACGTCCCGGTGGCCCCGTCAGAAATCAACACGTCCCCAGAAGCCACTCGTTCCAAGAATCTGCTCATGGGTCGATTGTCTCCACCGCCGTGTCATGGGTCTGTTCCTTGTGCCAGCGCTTCACCGCCAATGGAATCTCTTTCAGGTTTTCGATAGCTGTTTGCAGTGGTATGGCACACTCGGGCCCGACAAGGGGAACACCTGCGTCCAGGTTCCGACGAACCTCGGCGGCCACCTCCTCGGGCCCACACGCGAACAACGTCTTTGGATTGTTGATGTTTCCTACCAGTGCTATTCGATCGGAAACAATTTCCATCGATTCGGTAGGATCATTTTTCGAATCGTAATGGAACGCGGCCAGGCCGGTCTGTGCGATGTAGTCCATGCGATCAACGGTTCGTCCGCAGATGTGCAAAATCAGTGGTATCGGTATTTCATCGACCAACTCGGTGTGCAGATCTCGAAGGAACTCCCTGTAATACTCGCCGCTCACAAGATCCCCAGTTGCATGATCCGGAAGCGTCAAGGCATCTGCACCTGCATCAATCTGAGCCTGGCCAAAAGCAATCGTAATTTCCTTCATCCGGTCGAGACACAATTTTGTCTGTCCGGGATCGTCCAGCGACATCAACAAGAACGGTTCCACACCGAAAACATGGTACCCGAGCGTCCAGGGCCCCATCGTCTTCCCGACTATTGCCACTTCGTCACCGAATTCCCGCCTCAACTGTTTGATCGCATCAAGCACACACGTGATGTCTGGATGTTTCAGGAAGTCGGCAGGCAAGGCCACGTCGTCGGCCGATTTCCAGATTGGTCGAGACATCCTCACTGTCGGCCAATTGTCCTTCGCCTCCCACTGGATCTCACACCCCAGCGCTGATGATTCCTGGATAATCGTGAAGACCGGCATCACGCTATCGAAACCCAACTCCGTGTAACTGGTCGCCGCCAGTCGTGCCATTTTTGCTGCATCCCGATTCGCATCGGGAAAATGAGCGTCGACGAGATCCATCAATTCGACGGTCGCCACGGAGGTCGGATTGCAAACTGGTGTACGATCCACCGGCTGACCTGCCAACGCGGCCATCACCCGCTCACGGCTCGTCATATCGCCGATACCGTTCATCCCGGGACTGCTTAGCATCTACCCACCTCACTCACCGAATTCAGTCCTGGTTGCCTGGAGCCGCCAGAGTGCCGCGAGCTGCGGACAACGCGTCGTCTTTCATCGCCGAACGCACGTTCTGAGCTCGAAAAAACAAGCTGCCCATCAACTCATCGTGGTCGCAACCGCACTCAAAACTCACCACCGTGGGGTCCGACTCGTCGACCCGCATTTCACACAATTTTGAGAATCCACGCGCTACCGCCTGACATCGCCGCGGCCCCAACTCAGCGTCATCCGGGGCAGTTATCCGATAAGTCCCCGCGGCTTCCAACTGGATCGTCAATTCACAGTCTGCTTTCTTGTCCCACCGAACCAACGGAAGGGAATCGCCAATTTCGGAATTTGGGCTCTTGCAGACTTCCAGAAATGTCCGTCTCACAGCTTTCTCGTGCCCGTGGCCGCAAGGAAAAGCCACCAGATGCTCCCTCTCTCCCGTCAGCAACATGCCAGCTCTGTTCACCAGGCCATTTTGAATCATTTCGACACGGATTTTTGCGTCAGCGTGTATGTGGTAGGTGTGAACCAGGTAAACCAACTTGGCCCCGACTTCTTGCCGGTACAGCCCCAACGAAATGTCGTGGCAATGCGTGTCCATCGACACCAGTTCCACCCGCCGCCCCAGTTCCAACGTCTGTCCCATCCCGCTTTCCTCAACAACCTATCAATTGGCTCCAGGACCCTTGGCCAACCCGTTTCGCCGGCGACGGCATTTTCGTCCCAAGAATCTCAGTGTGTCGAATGCCCGACGCGGCGGCAACCAGTGGCACACCTGCCGTTTTCCGCTCAGTCGATGGACGGCAACCCGACAGATTGTTCGCCCAACACTTCAAACGGAATCTCACGGAACGCCGCCCCGACCGGAACCACTTCGACGTTTTTTGCCAGCCGTTTCTGAGGTTCTGTCAGCTTGCACGAAGCTGTCAACCCACCACCTCAACCATATTCCATCTTGCCCGTTGCAACGACCTGTCCCCGCTTGCCCAACACCCGGTACACAATTGGAATCCGAAGTCCCTTCCGATAAATGGACAAACCCGCCTCAATCTCGCCAGTGATTGAAACCAAGATTCTCAGCCCCAACTTCGTNCGNCTTGCNGAACAGTCAACCACCACCGACGGATCGATCTCCAACNCCTTCTCTTTTTNGGCCNNCACGTTGAAGTCTCGAATACCGCGNGNNTCCGTCGCGGAAANGACCCACGTCGCACCACGTTTGTCNCGACGGATCAAACGGTANCCGGTGANGGTGTATTNCCCCGCCGNNAGTGNCCTGGACGTCGTTTCCCGGCCTCCCGAACGCCCCCCGTTGGCCGCGGACCGTTTTCGCGTTGCCGGAACTCCTCTCCCGGCAGGACCGGTGATCGGTTCCCAACCCACGCGATAGACCGTTCCACGCGTGTCACGTAACAGGACGACGCCCCGTTTGAATGTCGGTGTCAATTGCCCTNGTCCGGCAACTTTCGTTTTTGAAACAGCGTGGATCGACCGTGGAGGCTTCAACGCNCCGGACGCCANAAATTTCATCAAGGCCACACGGGCCTTGGGTGCGGTTCCACTTCAAGCNGTCCGTTTGACCTGGTCCAACCACATNCTGTCCGTCTCAAANCTCAAGTCCGGANCCGAGTGACAATGCCGGCAAGTCTTTTGAAATGCCGNACCGGCAGCCGCGACTTCCCGTGATGTNGGTTCATCANCCACAGCCGNTAACCCGCCATTCGCNCCTGTCAACGCGATGATCAGTNCAACTGACAGTCTCACCGTTCCACTCTCCCCNNNGAATNTNCTTNGNNTNAGAGAAGCATTGCCGCATTTCCGTTTGACGTCAAATGGAAACAGGCCCGGTCACGATGACCGGGCCTGCATTCCGTTTCAACAATCNGTTNGCGAGACGTTCTCGCCGACTCGACCTAGTAGGTCAGGATCACGTCGATACCGAAGATCGACTGGTCCTCTTCACCGGTGGCCGTCTGGGCGCCCCAGTCGGTCCGGACCTCGGGTCGAATAATCAGGCAATCGCGAGGCTTGATGTTCAAGCCGAACGTCAGGTCGTATTCCGACTGGCCGTTGCGCTTCCACCATTCGATCCGGGTACCAGCCGACAGCGAGTCGGTGATCGAGGTACTCAGAGTCTGGGAAATTCCAACGTCGTGGAAGTGACCCATCGTACCACTGTTGGTCTCGACGAGGACAGACTCGATCCCGTAGTAGATCTCGTCTTCGATTTCGAGTTCGGCGTACACACTGTGTGCGTAACCTTCACCCCGNGCTCCGAGGTCACCGATCGTCACGGCGTAGGTCACCGCAACTTCGTCCTCAACCAGCTCGAAACTCACGGCCGACACCAGGGTGCTGCCATCCGAGCTGTCGCCATCGTTACCCTGGTCAAAACCAGTGTCCCAACCGGCGGTCCAACCAAAGCTGGTTGTCAGTTCGTCGGTGATGTTGTAGTCAGCCATCACGCCGGTGAGCGTACGAGGCTGGCTGTTGTACATCGCCTTGGAACGACTGTAGAAAAAGTTGTTATTCGGATTGGCACTNTCCAGGCCGAGTCCGGCGTAGAAGTGACCAATCTTCAAACTCAGGTCGTCGCGATCAACCGTGGCGTACAACTGCGGCATGGCCCAGCCGTAAATCCCGTGATCCCAATNGGCATCGTTATCGAAATCGTTGTTGTCNTTGCCGAACGACTGCAGTTCGTCAGCATCAACACCGTAGACCAGGTCAACCCGGAATCCAACACCAAGATCGGCATCGGGGTCCGCGGCCTTCTCGATGGCGAGATACATCTGGTTGATGTTCAGGTCATCGGGATGCTGGTTGAACAGCCCGTTGCTGTCGCTGTGATACCCCATCTGCAGGAAACCGCTGACACTCAAACCGGCGTCGGACAAACGGCTGCCCAGGTCGGTCGAGTTCATGGCGCGTTGCAGCAGATCACAGTCGCCATCGCCGTCTCCGTCNCAACCATTGTCGCAACCGGCCTTCTTCTTGGAATCGCCGGCTTTCTTGTCGGCGGCCTTCTTCCCGTCTTTCGCACAATCTTCTGCNTTNTTGGCAAACAGGCCAACNTGTTTCACTGGTCCCGCTTCAGGTCCTGCGGCAAATGCCGGCAGAGCGCTGAACGAAACCAGCGTCANGCCNGCAACGAACGTCTTGAGTGTTCCCATATTCATCGTTTACTCCCTCTTCGTTCGACTATGTCGATTACAACTGAGTTTGCTGGTGCAGCCCTTTCCTTCCTCAGAGCAAACACCCCGATCATGATCGACCCAGGCACTGCTCGCAGTAGAACCGGCACACCAGACATGCCCTTCAACATGCATATTTTCGACATCCCCAACACCAATCGTGAACAAACAAATGACTAACTTGGGGGGACTGGGTAGTCTGTCGCGGTGGTTGCAGTTCTCGGCGGGTGGTGTAACCCGTACTACCCAACCCGGCTGCCCAAGTGGCAAATGTGGCTGTGGCCAGTTGGGTTCCAACCGCCTTGGTGGGATTCAACACGGCCAGCGATTACGATGACATTTCCGATTCACCGCGACACAATCTTCATCTGGATTTCAACGTGTTGATCAACATTTTGCTCGCGTCAAGACTCCTCCGATACCACACGGCCGTACTGGCCATCGGAACGATCCTCTTGTGCCACGCTCCGACGCTCCTGGCTGGCCACCAGCCCAACCAGTTGACCGAAAGCCAGCGTCGCGGTGGTTGGAAGTTGCTTTTCGACGGCAAAACGACCAAGGGATGGCGGAATTACCGAAAAACTGGCATCGGAACCGGCTGGAAGATCCAAAAGGGAAGTTTGGTCCGCGCAAGCCGTGGCGCCGGAGACATCGTCACGGTGGACAAATACGCCAATTTCGAACTGTCCCTTGAGTACAAGATTTCAAAGGGCGGCAACAGCGGAATCATGTTTCACGTGACCGAGGACCACGGTGCACCGTGGCACAGCGGTCCCGAGATCCAGGTCCAGGACAATGTTGACGGGCACGATCCCCAGAAATCCGGTTGGCTCTACCAACTCTACAAACCTCTGAAGCCCGCCTGGGCGATCCGTTTCGAGAAACAGGTCGGTTACAAGAGTCCCGATGTGGACGACGCCACGCGCCCCGCTGGCCAATGGAATCACGTGTACCTCAGAATCCACCCCAGCAAGTGTGAAGTGGCCATAAACGGGATCAGTTACTACTACTTCCAGAAGGGCAGCAAGGACTGGGACGCACGCGTGAAGAAGAGCAAGTTCTCCCGCTTCAAGGATTTTGGAAAGGCCACGACGGGCCACATTTGCCTCCAGGACCATGGCAACACGGTCTCGTATCGCAACATCAAGATCCGTGTTCTGGACAAATCGGGTACCGTCCCGGACCCGATTGACGGCACCCTGCCCCTGCAGGTTGCCGATGCATTCCCAAAGCTGCAGTGGGAGGGCTGGGAAGGTGTCGACGAAAACGGGAAACTCCAGCCGATGCGGCCGATGATGATCGAACACGCCCGCGATGGAAGTGGACGCCTGTTCATCGGCACACAGAGTGGGACCATTCACACACTCAAAACCACACCGAATGCCACACACACCTCCCTGTTTCTGGACATCAGAGACCGCGTTCGGCAGTGGAAGGTCGAGAACGAAGAGGGAATGTTGGGCCTGTGTTTCCACCCAAAATTCAAGACCAACGGAAAGTTCTATATCTACTACACGCACTCCCGAGACGGCCACGACTCGATACTTTCGGAATTCCGAGTCACAGGCACGGATCCCAATCGTGCTGACCCGGGTTCCGAGCGTGTGCTCATGACAATTCCACAACCGTTCGCAAACCACAATGGAGGCCCAATGGCCTTCGGACCCGACGGTTATCTGTACCTTGGAATGGGTGACGGTGGTGGCCGCAACGACCCGGAACGAACAGCCCAGAACCTGTCAAACGTTCTGGGCGGCCTCCTGCGAATTGACGTCGACCACAAGGACAAGGGGTTGGAATACGCGATCCCACGTGACAACCCGTTCCTAGATCGCAAGGGGGCCCGCCCCGAACTTTTCGCTTACGGCCTTCGCAATGTCTGGAGGCTCTCATTCGACCGAAAAACCGGACATCTCTGGGTTGGCGATGTTGGCCAGGACCTCTGGGAAGAGATCAACATCATCCGCAAGGGGGGCAACTACGGCTGGAGTATCAAAGAAGCCAGTTTCAACTTTGGCAACTCGCCCAAACCGCCAGCCGACCCGCCAATTGATCCTGTCTGGGAGTACGACCATCAGGTTGGCAAATCCATCACGGGTGGTTTGGTCTATCGCGGCAAACGGTTGCCAGAACTTCGCGGTCATTATCTCTACGCCGATTTTGTTTCGGGAAAAATCTGGGCCCTGAAGATCAACGAAAAAACCGGGCGAGTCGAAAAGAACCTCCGTATCCCCTCAAACCGGATGCCTGTTCTGGCCTTTGGCGAAGACGAGTCCGGGGAAGTGTATTTCGCCACCGAGACGGTCAACGGCCGAGGCATCCATCGCTTCGATCGTCGAGCCATNAAAAAGGGCAAGTAACCNNTCAACGCTTCGGGATTCCTCCCAAGCCGACCGCCANGGCGAGTTGTTATCGTGGCACCGTCGGTGTATATGATGACCCACCGTGCCTGCTGACAGCCGGACGGCCACTCCAAACCAGGACTCGTCATGACGACCACCACCGTCTCCGACCACGCCTACACCCGTTTCAGCGTCGACCTCGGAAGCGGCGAAATCGCCTCCCAGGACCACCAGTGCGAGGACCTCGAAGATGTCCTTGGGGGAATTGCCCGCGGCTTCAAGTTGATGGAATCCTGTGCGGTCGACGATGCCTACGACCCGGACGCCACGCTGCTATTGACGCTTGGTGTCCTTTCCGGCTCGAACGCCATGACCGGGCTCAGGACATATTTTCTGGCCTACTCGCCCCTGAAGCGGTCACTCGCCGGACAGCCCTCGGCCATGTGGTCTGCCGGAAGCGGCAAGTTTGGGACCAAGCTCCGTTACCTGGACCTCGATGAGATCGCACTCACCGGACGCAGCGACACCCCGGTGCTTCTCTACATCGGCAGAGAATCAGATGCCCCCGACAGCCCTGTCACGATGCGGATCNAGGATGCCACCGACCTGGCCGGACTCCGTGTGAATGCCAAGATCCAGNCACTCAANCAACGCTTCGGCGACAATGCCCATTTCGCCGTGATTGGTCCGGCCGGTGAAAATTACCAATCGGTCCGATACGCTGCGGTGGCCCTGTCGACCGAAAACCAGTTGAAGAGTGGTGACCCCAAGCCACGTTTCTGCGGTCGCGGTGGCATGGGCAGCATCATGGGTTCCAAGAACCTGCTGGCAATTGTCGCCGACTCGCCTGACGTCCGTGATCCCGACGCGCCCAGTTTCAAGGAACTCAACAAGGAAGTTGCCAAGGGCGACGGCAGCGCCCGCTTCCGCGACAACGCCACAGACCGACTCGGGGGCACCTGGGCCAACTATGTGCCATTGAACCAGAAGCACGCACTGCCGGAGATGAACTTCAACCCGACCGGCACCGAATCGTCTTTTGTCCTTCATCGCCAGGCAGTCCAGGACAGTGGCCAGTTCGTCATCAAGGACGAATCGTGTTATCGCTGTGGCATCAAGTGCCACAAGAACGTCTATGACGTCGGTGAAGACGGCAAGGCAGGCCAGTTCCGCGCCAAACTGGACTACGAACCACTCAATCTGCTGGCCAGCAACATCGGCATCTTCGACGCCGACCAGGCCTGCACGATCGTTGAACTTGTCGACGAACTCGGAATGGACTCCATCTCGTGCGGAGTCTCCCTGAGTTACCTCATGGAGTACAACCGCCGCCACGGCGACGACGGCCAGGCACTCCCCGATGGACCACGGTATGGCGATTTCCAGAGCATCTTGACCGCACTCACCGATGCAGCCGAGGGTCGACACGAACTGCTCGGCCACGGTGTGCTCCGCATGGGTGAAGCACTCGGTGAGCCCGACTACGCNATGCACTGCAAGGGTGTGGAGTTGCCGGCCTACCTGCCCCAGACCAACCCCGGGTACCCGTGGGCGATGGCTGGCGGGCACATGTCAATGCGAACTTTCTTGCTGCTGCTCTTCGAAGGCGAAACCAGCATGGAGTACTGGGTTGGTGCCATCACTGACCCCGACCGTGGACTGGTGCAGTTTCCCTACGACATGGTCGGGATCTGCAAGTTTGCGGGACTGGGTGCTCCGGCTGTCGCTGCTGCCGTCGCGGAGTTGACCGGATTGGATGTCACTTCTGATTCGTTGCGTGACATGACCGTCCGAACGTTCCTGCGAGGCTACCGGCTCGAAAAACTGCAGGGAATGACAATCGACGATTACACGCTTCCCGGCGATGCGATGCAGGAGTACCCCAACATCGAACTGCCGCATTTTGTGACCAGNGAGTTCTTCTCCGAACTCCAGGGACGNGTGACCGCGATTTTCGATCAGATGCTCGAAGACACCGACATCGGCCAGTTGTCCGCCTAACCACCACCGGCCAGGAACAGCACCGCCAACTCGTCACCATCGACCAGCTTTCGGGTCGCCATGGTGTCGACCGCAACCGCCCGGTCGTTGCACAAAACCATCAGGTGCCCTCGCACCCTGCCATCCTCCTCCATCAGTCGCGAGCCGACGGCGGGAAACCGTTGGACCAGNTCGTCGAGAGCTCCGGCTACCGAAGTCACGGCCAATTCCACGGTCCGTTGCCCGTCGCAGTACTTTGCTAGCCCTTCGGGCAGTCGAATCGTCACCATCTCGCAACTTCCGCTTACAGTGTCGCCAGCGTGTAGGCCAACATTCCCANCCCGCAGGGCACACACCATACGGAAAACCACGCCAATCGACCACGCTCCAGAACCGCAACCAGCACGGTCAACGACAACCAGCCGACTGTAGCAGCCACAAGGGTGGCGACNCCCNGTTGCCACACTGGAACNTCCAGTTGCCCACCGCCCTGGCCCACCAATTCAATCACCTGCAAAAGCCCCGCCCCACCAATTGCTGGCATGGCCAGCAGAAAACTGAAACGGGCTGCTTCGCGTGACGACAATCCCGCAACCAACCCGGCGGTGATTGTCAGCCCGCTCCGTGACAACCCAGGCAGAATGGCCACCGCCTGCACCATCCCAATCCACAGGGCCATGCGATACGTCANCCGCCCTCCAGGCTGTTTGTCCCCGNGGTGCCGNCCCAGCAACANCACCNCCCCGGTAACGACCAGCAACGTCGCAGCCAAACGTGGATCGTGCAACGANTCNTCCCAGCCGGTCAGTTTCAACGGAACACCGATNGTTGCCACGGGGAGGCTGCCGACCAACAGCNNCCCCAATTGTCGCCGGTCCGTGCGGCACATCCGCCACAACTCGGAACGGTAGAACACCACAATCGCCACAAGTGTTCCCACGTGGAGTGCCAAAGAACTGTCGGCCAGNTCTGCTCCTGAAACCGATTCGCCTCCCANCAACACCCCCAACAACACNAGATGTCCCGAAGAACTCACCGGCAGGAACTCCGTCACTCCCTGCACGACAGCCAACAACAGCAGATNGANCANACCCATCCTTGCCCCGTGTCACTCGCCATCCGGGAGTGGAACACCGCCAACTTCTCGGTTCACGGCCGAAACCTCAGCGAGTAGAGGTCCGCGTCATACAACGTCAGTTTCAACCGTACGACTCGCCCCGCGACCTTCGACAAATCCTTTTTGCCATCCCAGTGCACCACGTGCGCCACCTGGTCACCGTAAAACTCATCGCTGGCCTCCAGGCCGGGTATCACCTGTCCGGTGACGGCATCGACCAACCCCACCCGGACTCCCCCGCCGGCCCCCGTTGCTACGTTGAGCTCGAGTTCGTTCCCGCTGAAAACCAGTGGACGACTGATCGCCTCACCGCCGGGGTAGCGACCGGCATGCAACGACACGAACCCATCCACCCGGATCGTAGCACGCTTCAGGTGCATGGTGGATTGGTGATCGTGCTGATGGTAGTACATGCTCAACTCGTCATCGGCAGTTTGAGTCAAACCCCAGGCGAACATGTTGCCGTGTTTCGTCCAATTCCTCATGTCGCGGCCCGGCGGCATCAGTGACTCGTCGGCCAGTGTGAACCGCTCACCATCCCGGCTGTACATCAACCCGGTTTCACTCATCCCGAAACTGTCGCCCTTGAACGGACGCCGCGGTATCGTCAACAACGGGAACCCGACCAGCATGTGAGGGGCACGGGGATATGGCTGCAGAGACGTTGTGTACAACGCCGTCCGCCAGGCCTGACGTGGTACACCCAGGTCAATTGGCCGGATACCACTCCATTCCCGAAAATCCTTCGACGTGCACATCATCACGCTGCGAACCGTCCCCTTGACCTCACGCCCCGCTCGATCCAGCGCGGGCAAATGCGCTCGAAAAAAGAAAACATATCGCCCCCGCGCGGAATCCCAGAACGCGAGGTTGTGCGAGTCGAGGATCGCCCGGGGATTCGCCGGGTTGTTGCCCCAGTGAATCGCCCCGTAACGGTCGAATGCCTTCTCGGTCCCATCCACGATGGGCGTCTCCCGAAGTTTTCGCCATTCGACCCCGTCGGGTGACCCAAACACGTACGCCTTGCCGTTGCCCCCCACCGCCTTGTACTTTTCGTCATCCGGCACGCCAGGGCGAGTGTCGATGAACGGTGCAAAATTGTGCGAGATCGACCCACCCTGGAACAGTATGTTGTTTTGCTTGTTGCCGTCGAATTGCACTCGCCCCAGTTTCGGCCGCTCCCAGTGGATTCCGTCGCGGCTTTCACAATAACCGGTGAATTGTTGCTCCGGATCGCCAGGCTTCAGTCGGTGCCCGTACCAGGACGCGTAATACATCCGGAACCGGCCGGGTTCAGTCAGCACGGTTGCGTATCCTGTCACCGAAAAACCAAAAGGACGACGCCCCTCCCAGGGAGCAGAGAAATCCAACGTTTTCTCGCGTTCCATAGGACGATGTTGCCTGAAACTCAGCCCCCGCACTGAACTGAACAGGTGCCCATCGAACATCAATTCTCGCTGGTCGCCAAGATTTATCGGTTCAACAGCCCGGGCCGGCTGCAGTAACATCACCCCGAACACCCAGGCCAGGACCACTGATGAGATTCGTTTCACCACGCAACCTTCCCAATTCACTGCCACGGACATTCCACCAGCCGATCAGCAACAAGAACTCCAGTTTCCAACGGCGATTGTGACCAACTCGAAGCCGCTTTGCATCACGGTGCCGGTGACAACTGGTACCCAACCGGCAACACAAGTAAAATTCACAGATCTGGTTCGCAGACCTCGCAACATTCCTAACGAGCCCACAATGAGTCACTCTTTTTCTTGTCGCTGCCTTTCCCTGGCAATCATTCTGACGCTCACACCATCGTTGTTGACGGATGCGACTGCCACCGAGACAGTCTCCGAAAAGCAACTCACCGCGTCGCTGCTCAAGGCCGGAAAGAATCGAACTGAGATCCAAAAGGCCCTCGACCAGGCTCCCACCGACCAAAAACCGGGCATGAGATTTCTTGTGGCCTACATGCCCGAACGGGACCTGAAGTCACTGACAGCCACTTTTTTGCTCGACCAAACCCGTTACGCCTACAAGGCCTGGCGAGCTGCGGCGTGGACTGAACAGGTCCCCGAGGCGGTGTTTTTCAACGACGTGCTTCCCTACGCCAGCATCAACGAACGCCGCGACAACTGGAGAGCAGACTTCTACAAGCGTTTTGCCCCGGTGGTTGAAAAAGCCAAGACCCCGGGCGATGCGGCCACGCTGCTCAACCGGACGATCTTCGGCAAGGTCAAGGTCCGCTACTCCACCGGCCGTCCCAAGGCCGACCAGAGTCCTTACGAATCAATCGAATCCGGACTGGCAAGCTGCACCGGCCTCAGTGTTCTGCTGATCGATGCCTGTCGTGCTGTCGGCGTTCCGGCCCGTTTCGT
This sequence comes from Planctomycetaceae bacterium, assembly GCA_002724415.1. GTDB lineage: Bacteria > Planctomycetota > Planctomycetia > Planctomycetales > Planctomycetaceae > UBA8437. Next base: position 87,799 of record PBOU01000121.1, on the reverse strand, counting down.
TGGCACCCCACTCTGGGCAGACGGTTCAGGAAACCACTCGTGGATCGAGGTCTACCACAAGGGCGACTGGCACTTCACCGGCGCCGCCGAGCCCACAGGCAACCAGTTGGATCGCGCATGGTTTCTCGGGCGAGCCTCCAAGGCCCTCGCCGACCATCCCCGGCACGCAATTTTTGCGACCAGTTACAAGCCAACCGGCCATTCGTTTCCCATGGTCTGGTTGCCCAAGGCCACCTTCGTCCATGCGGTGAACGTGACCAGTCGCTACCTGCCCCGGAAGTCTTCCCCTGCCGGACCTGATCCAGCTGTATCGGCCACGGCCTTGAAATCACTGACCACCTGGCTGAAACAGGTTCGCGACAAACGGCCCCCACTGCACAAGCAGGACTTCGCCAAAGCCGCTTTGACCAAGCCCGACTCGGCCAAGGCCAAGAACCTGCTGTGGGCCGATCACGTGAAAATGATTCGTGCCGACCGCGCGGCAGAAATGAAGGCCCGTGTCCTCACACACGGCAACCACAAGATGCCGTTTCATTACACCATCTATGGGAAGAAACCCAAGAACGGCCGCAGCCTCTACATTTCACTTCACGGCGGTGGTGGGACAACCAAGGCGGTCAACGACGGACAATGGAATAACCAAAAACGACTCTACAAGCCCGCCGAAGGAGTCTATCTCGCCCCCCGTGCTCCTACCAACACCTGGAATCTCTGGCACCAGGGCCACATCGACCCATTGTTCGACCGCCTGATCGAGAACCTCATCGTCTTCGAAGACGTGGACCCCGACCGGGTGTACCTGATGGGTTACTCCGCCGGCGGTGACGGAGTTTACCAGGTCGCACCGCGCATGGCCGACCGACTGGCCGCTGCTGCGATGATGGCCGGACACCCCAACGATTCGACGCCACACTCGTTGCGGAACATCGGCTTCACCATCCACATGGGCGGAAAAGACAGCGCCTACAANCGAAACAAGGTTGCCGCTTCCTGGGGCCANCAGCTTGACGCGCTCCGCAAAGCCGACCCCAAGGGATATCCGCACCTGGTCAAGATCTACCCCAACAAGGGGCACTGGATGGACCGCCTCGATGCCGCCGCGGTGCCCTGGATGGCCAAGTTCCGCCGCAATCTTCACCCGGAACGGATCGTCTGGCGGCAGGACGACGTGACACACTCGCGATTTTACTGGCTTGCAGTCGACGCCAAAAATCGCAAGGGCCGGTCGACACTCATCGCCAGCCGCAAGGGACAGACAATCCAAATCGAAACCAGCCCCGTCAAGCGACTCACGATTCGACTGGACGACTCGATGCTCGACCTCGACAAGCCAATTCGCATCCAGTCCGGAAAACTCAAGTTGCACGAGGCCGTCGTACCCAGAACCCTCGCAGCACTGTCCACAACGCTTCAGGAGCGGGGCGACCCCAATGGTGTCTTCACCGCGGAAGTGAGCATCGAATGGCCAGAACCGGACAGCAAAAAGGCAACCGCCAAGAAGTGAACCCGGGGCCCATCTGCCCCGACCCCACTTGCAAGGGTTTCACCGTCTTCGGTCCCGCTCTTTTTTCGGCCACACACGCTCGACCAGGTCGTGACGACCGTCTCGCTCGGCAACCCACAGCAAGCGGCCACCTCGTGGATGCCAGGTCACGAAATCATCCCGTTCGGCGTGCGCTGACACGTTGACCGGATCGGTCGCGTCCACGCTGTCTACCGCCAACACACTGATCTCGTAGTTTCCCGCCCGCACCGACGTGAAAGCCACCAACCTGCCGTCGGGGGACCACGACGGCCGCATGTCCAGCCCCTTGCGAGTGGTCAGTCGCCGCAAATTCTGGCCATCAAAATCAACCACATACAGTTCGACATCACCGCTACGGCTCGATCCAAAAGCGACTCGGCGACCGTCTGGAGACACTGCCGGCCAATCGTTGCGGCCTCCCGAGGCTGCCAGGCTCCGTTGTTTTCCGCTGGCAATCTCATGGACGACCAATTGGCCGGCGAGATTGAACACGACGTGACGCGCATCCGGCGACAGCGAAGGACTCCAGGCCACTGATTTGGAGGTTTTGATGGCCTGCTCAGCATCGCCGGGCTTCAACCGCACCAGCAACGCCAACTGATCGTTCCCCGTCATCCTCAACCACGAACTCGTTCGCCCGTCACGAGAAAACACCGCTTTCAGTTCCGGCAACGTCGCATTCGGAGCCAGCCGCCGAGACACGAGCGACTTGCGATCGAGCGTCATCAGCACCAACCGCGGCGCATCGGATTGAACCGTGTAAACGATCCGTCGACCACCATCAACATAGACCGGGTCGCGCTTGCTNCGACCGTCATCGGTCAATGCCACCGATTTCTCGGCAGCCCGCCCGAACGTCAACAGGCAGCACAACAGCATCCACGAGGTCAATCCCCAANTCCGAACCAACCTCACGAAACCAGCCCGTCAATAACNCGNCCNTCTTCAAANACCCGCAATTGNGCCCGGTTTTCNGTGTCGACACCTGCCTGCTGCAAGATCGTGGTCACCACCATGTCCGGCGTGATTGGTTCTGTCNCCGCCGCGTACGCGCGGTTGTCACTGGCGCCGATCACCTGCCCGGGGATCACTCCGCCACCCGCCCACAACGAACTGTACACCGCCGGCCAATGATCACGGCCCCCGTTGGCNGAAATCTTGGGAGTCCGACCAAATTCGCCAATGGCAACCACGAGGGTGTCTTCCAGCAGCCCTCGGTCGGACAAGTCATCAAGTAGAGCCGAGACCGCCCGGTCGAGAATCGGCCCGTGCCGATCGGCCATGTGTTCGAAGTTCAACCAGTGCGTGTCCCATCCGAAATCGGTCCGTGTGCCATAAATGTTCTCGACGTACTGGCTCCAGTTGACCTGCACAAACGGCACTTTTGCTTCAACTAACCTGCGGGCCATCAAACATCCCTGGCCAAATACGCTCGCGCCATACCGACCGCGGGTCTGTGGAGTCTCGCGTGAAAGATCAAACACACGACGCCCNTCAGNCGACGTCAACAGCCTGTACGCTCGCGTGAAACTGTCCGACCAGGCCGCCGACCGCACATCGGCAGCCAGCGCGGTCGAACGGTCCAGAACTCCCAGGAGCAAACGCCGATCCGACAACCGTTCCAGTTGGAGCCCCTCGAGCAGACGAAGCGACGGAATATCGACCTGCCCGGTGTCTGAGCAGCGGACTGCGACGGGATCGTAGGCCCGCCCCCAACGACCGCCACCGGCCCCCTGGACGGAACCGAGCGCCGTTTTCAACGGGCCGGGTGTGATACTCACAAACCGGGGCAACGCACCGTCTCCACCACGATGACGCTGAACGATGGAACCAACCGTCGGCCCGTAATCGGAATCACCCGACGCCCCCTTGTCNCCGGAAAGTGCAATCGATCCCGCGACCCGGTGAATGGCCGTGTGATTGTGGTGCGACCGAACTATAGAGAACCGGTCACTCCGAGCCGCCAAGCCAGGAAACAACTCGCTGACCTGAACTCCCGGTGTTCGAGTCGCCAGCGTTGCAAACGGNCCCCGGATTTCCAAGGGGGCCTCGGGCTTGGGATCGAATGTGTCCAGGTGACTTGGCCCCCCCCACAGCCACAAAAGGATCACTGAACGAGCCGGACCAGCCGCCTTCGGAACGTCACTGTTCACCAGGCCACCGTTCGAAGCAACGAATGGCAAGCTTGCACCACAACGCAACAACGACCGACGGGACACACCGTGACAATCCCGGCTGCGAAATGATCCAACTTCAATCACGTGCCTGGCCTTCTACTCACAACCAACCGACCNNCAGCGATCATAACCGATTTCTTGTTGCCGNGACCTACGAATCCAACGCCACTCCAAGTGAAGAAAACGCACCATCATTGATTTCTTTGCCGTTTCNGAGACGATGACCCGCGGACACGCACTTCTTGACATTTCGAAAGTGACTCACCATGGANCGTCGCAGATTTCTTGCCGGGACTGCCANCCTCACCGCAGCCACCGCAGCCACCGCAGCCACTTCACTGACCACAGCCGAAAACCGNGAGGCGGCTGGCGANTTGACCCGCGCNTTGAATCCTCGAATCACTGCAGATCGGCAGGCCGCCCTCAAACTCCTCAAACCAGATGCTCGCACACTCGAACGGGGCCTCCGACTTCACGCCGAATCCATCGTCTTCGACGGCTACGGCTTTTCGCCCCGGGCTGCCCTGNACGGAACCCANTACGCCGCCGCCGTGACAGGTGGTGCTTCTGACCGGGAACTCAAGGATCTCCGCGAGGACATGTCCATGACTCGCTATGTCACCAATCCGGGCGAGCAACGCGAGTACCGGGACGCATGGCGAGCATCAGGAGTCACGTGCATCTTTCAAAATGCCGGAGAGGAGGGGCAAGACCCGCTGCGTCTCATCAAGAGGTTGGCACGTTTCACCTACGCGACCGACATGCTGGGAGACGTGGTTTCCAANGCAGCCCTCCCCAACGANGTGGTCCTGGCCAAACAGCAGGGTCGTCACAGCCTTTATTTCACCGGCAACGGGGTTCCACTGACNCAGCAATGGCACTCGATCCCAGACGAACTGCGGTACTTGAAGATCTTCTTCCAACTGGGAATTCGCATGATGCACCTCACCTACCAGAGGCGCAACATGATCGGCGACGGATGTGCCGAAAAAGCCAACGCCGGANTGAGTGACTTCGGTCGCGCGGTGATCGCCGAAATGAACCGAGTGGGTGTGATCCCCGACTGTGCCCACTCGGGCTGGCAAACCAGTCTCGAGGCCGCGCAGGTCTCCGAGAAACCGGTCGTGGCCAGCCACACCACCTGTGGCAAGTTGTTCCCNCATATCCGCAGCAAACCCGACGAGGTGATCAAGGCGATTGCCGACACNGGTGGTTACGTTGGCATCTGCTGCATCTCNAGGTTTCTCAGNGGAGAAGGCNACATCAATGCGCTGCTCGACCACGTCGACCACGTCNTCAAAACGGTCGGNGTCGACCACGTCACGCTCGGAACCGATGTCGCCTACACCTCGCAAAATGCTGCAGCGGAGAACAAGAAAATCCCTTCCCGGCCGGGGCGGCGTCGCGAATTCCGTTCGTTGTGGCCGGCCGACAATTTCCGCGCGGCGGCCGGNGCCTCGCGCAGCATCGCCTGGACCAACTGGCCTCTTTTCACCGTCGGCCTTGTCCAACGCGGGCACAGCGATGATGACATCCGAAAGATCATTGGAGGGAACGTTTTGCGAGTCGCCCGGGTCTCATTAGGATTGAAAGCCTGAAACAAGCCGCTGAACACGAGCCACCCCGCTCCTCTCTTGCTGGACCACCGGCTATGCCGAGTCAATCACCAGGCCCATTTGACCACGCAAAGCCTGACATCCTCCCCTCCTCGGGCCCCGACACGGTTGCCCCATTCGCTTCCGATCCAACAGAACCGCTCCCCCGTACTTCCGGGTACAACAATCCCTTGGCAATCGGCTCGCTGGTGTCGGGCCTGGCCAGCGTCGTGATAACGTTTTCATGCTTTTGCTGTGGGCCGCTGGCATTGGCCGGCGGAATCACCAGCATCGTGGCCATCGTCCTTGGANTCATTGCACTCTCACAGATCAAGGCCGGCAACGGCGACGGTCGCGGCCTGGCCATCGCCGGAATCATATGTGGCGCGATCGTNGTATTGCTGATGNTGGTGGCCATTGCCTTTTTTGCCGTTGCACAACAGCAAGGCAACATGAACAAGTTTCAGTGGCCGCCGGACGGCCCTGCGGAACGACTTGAAGAGGCTCCCGCCGAAGACGCTGGACCGGAATTGAACATTGAGAACCTCCANACGGAGGGACTGATTCCCGTCGATCCTGGCGAGAATTCGTCACNCNACAATGCNCCGGTCACGACACCGGNNNCNCCCNTNGACAACCCGCCGTCCCCACCCGNCAACTAGCCCGTCTCGTCGACGGCGGCCCGACCGGTGACAAACCACACCATTTGAACGACCAACGCCGCTGCGATCAGCACGGCGGCCAGTTGAAACGGGGCCCGCTGCCCCCATTCAGTCACGGCCCAGCCCCCCAGCAATGACCCACCGCCAGCGCCCAGGGACAGGAAGGCCTCGTTGAGGCCGAAGGCCGCCCCTTTGCGGCGATCATCGTGGCCAACACGGTTGTAATACAGGCTGGCGAAGTAGTTGTAACCCAACAACACCGAGAGCAACACCACTCCCAGGGCCAATGCCACAGACTCGCGGCCCACACACACCAGCACCATGCCACCCAGGCCCAACAACTGTGCCACGACCGAGTACCGAAACCGGTGATGCCAGGCCGGAACCACATGCATCAGACAATACACGCCCATCACGGCCGCCCGACCGACTCCCAGAACAACACCATGTTCCTGCGCCGGAATTTCCAACGAAACCGCCAACCGGGGAAACAAGAACCACAAGGTACTCATCGAGAACATCCCGGAACAATTTGCCAGCCACGCCAGCCTGACAAATCGCCTGGCACTGGCTTGTTGCGACCGGCTCACCGATTCCAACTGATCGCCGCCTTTGTCTCTCGCCTCATCTTCACGTACCACGATCAGGCAGACCACGGCTCCAGCAGCCAACCCGATTGCCGTCAACAGCGGAGCCGTTGCACTGACGTGGTCATACAGCCACCCACCCCCAATCTGGCCGCCCAGAATTCCCAGGTTGAAAGCGAGACCAAAGCACAGCAACCGGCGACTGGCTGTTCGCTGATCGACTTTCTGTGTCAACAGGGCAATCACCGGTGGATAAATGTGCCCCACCGAAGCCCCGGCACAGACATAGGCCGCATAAAAACGCCAGGCCCCGTGCTCGAACAGCAACAGGATCGACAGACTCGCCACCAGGCACGCGCCACCAGCAATGGCGACGGTTCGCCGACCAACTCGATCTGAAATTCGCCCCGCCCACGCATTGCTCAAGGCGCTGGCCAAAAAGAACGCAGCGCCCAAGGTGCCCAGGGTCCAGGGTTCCGCCTGTCGTTCGGCCAGGTCTCGTGTCGCACTGAAAACAAACAGGATCAGCGCGCAGTCGATCAACCACGCGATCAGGTACAGCATCAGGTGCCTTCCAACTGGAGTGGGTCGGCCATTCTGGACCGCTCCACGCCGCCGGTCAATTCCATGTTGCTACGCACCTCGCAACGCGGCGACCAGATCCGTACGCGACGCATGCCAGGCCGGTGCAACCCCCGCCAACACCCCCACAAGCAATGACACAATGACGCCAAGCACCGCCAAACGCCCGGTGGACTGAAACGCAATTGTCACCGCCTCGGCTCCGACGGACATCGGCACAAGTTGAAGCGTCGCCGCCGCAGCCGCCACTCCCATTCCTCCCCCGGCCACGCTCAACACCGCACTCTCGGTCAACACCAGCCCGAACACCTCGCCACCAGTAAATCCAATGGTTTGAAGAACCGCGTGCTCCTTCACCCTGTCCTGAACCGACATCAATGTTGTCGTTCCCACCAGCGCCAACACCAATCCAACACAGGCCAGGCCCAGGTACCTGGACATACTGATCAATTGAGACAGGTCGCCGAGGCTCTTGAGTTGAAATGCTCCCTTGGGCCGCGTATCGGTTTCGACCTGTCCGGATCGGAACATTGTGTCGATTGCCCCTGCGGTCTCCACCGCATCAGCTGACCCATCCAGGTGCACCTCAATTTGTGTCACCCGTCCCTGCAGATCCCGGCCATGGCGACGTTGCAAAAACCCCAGGTGCGTGTAGATGTAATTTTCCTCCGCGGGATCATCCGACTCATACACCCCGGCCACCTCAACAGTCACACCACCAATAGTCAGTGATCCCTGGCCACCCCGCCTTTCGGCAACCGCCCGTCCCACGATGGCTGCATTCTGGTTCGACCGTGTTTCAAACTCTTCCCAGGAGCCACTCACCAAACGGAAATCCCGGATCTGCCGCACCTCCCGGGCCGGTACTCCGTAGAACACGACCACGTCCAGGCTCGCCCGACAGTTGTTTGTGTACACCTGAATCGGAACCGCCCGTTCGACACCCGGAAGAGTTTCGATCTGTTCGGGATAATCTTCAGGAAGTTGGCTGGTCGCCGGACAAAACTTGTTGGCCTGAAACACGATCAGTGACCGGTCATCGGCCTGACGATTCTGCAGATCCTCCATGCCCTCCTGTACCGCCCCCACAAAACAGAACACGAACAATGCCACGGCCGCCCCGGCCAACGTCAGCGCCGTCCGTGACCGATGCCGCCAGAGAGTTTTGAAAATGTAAGGGAGAAAACGGATCACTCCTCACCTCCCACCCCAGCGTTTGCCACCGTCTCGCGACCGGACTCAAACAATCTGCCGTCCACCAGATCCAACTGTCGACCTGCAATGTCGGCGGCTTGCTTGTCGTGCGTGACCATCAACAAGGTGATATCCAGTTCGCGATTGAGCCGCACCAGCAGGTCCAGAATTTGAGTCGTCGTTTCCCCGTCCAAATCACCTGTCGGCTCGTCGGCCACCACCAACGTCGGGTGTGCCACGATTGCGCGGGCGATCCCCACTCGCTGCTCCTGGCCGCCGGAGAGTTGCCTGGGGTAATGTTCAGCCCGATCGGTGAGGTCAACAGCCTGCAGGGCCACGTCGACCCGCCGCTGACGCTCCGCCCGCGACATTTTCAACAGCAACAGGGGCAATTCGATGTTTTCCCAAGCCGTCAACACCGGCACCAGGTTGTGGTCCTGGAAAATGTACCCCACGTGTTCGGCTCGCCACCGCGCCAGTTGTCCACGAGACAACGACGTGATCTCGGCACCTCCAACGCAGATCGAACCCTCGTCGGGCGAGTCAATCCCCGCCAGGAGATTCAAGAGCGTTGACTTGCCACTGCCGCTGGCCCCCATCAACGACACGAAATCGCCGGAATGAATTTCCAATGACACGCCATCCAACGGAGTGATCGTCTCCCCCCCCTTGTGATAGCGTCGCACAAGGTCACGGATCTCGACCAGTGCCATCAGTGCCCCTTCTCCATTGCCTCGCCCCCGACACCCGTGTCGTCTCGATTTCCGTGCGCACGCCCGGGAACCGTGGTGCTGCCGTCGCTGAAGGCCGCTTCCGGTTCTTCCCCGGAAATTTTCACCCTCTGGGCATCCCGCAATCCGTCCCCCCCCCGGGCAACGACACGGCTTCCCATCGCCAGCTTGCCGGTCACCTCGACCAACCCACCCGGAGCGGCAACACCGAGTGTCACCGAAATCCGACGGACACGGCCACGCGACTGATCCACACTCCAGACAAAGGTTCCATTGGCGTCCGAACGAACCAGGGCACGCGGAACAAAGTGTCGCGGCCGCATCTCCGCAGCTTGCACATTGGGCCGTTTCCCGGCCGAAAGAAACGTGACGTCCACAAGCATGTCTGGCTTGAACAACGCCGGGGGAGTATCGATGACAACCTTGATCTCCAGCGTGTTCTTCTGGATATCTGCAATCGAACTGACAAACAACACGCGTCCCGTCACTGGCTTGGCCAACGCCGGATTATTGATCCGCACCGACTGGCCCGTGACCACCTGGGGAAGATCACTGAACCGAACATCGACCCGGACCTGGAGTTGTTCGGGTTGATACAGCGTCACGACAGTGCTGCCGTCGTGTCCCTGCATCTGGACCATGCCGCCTCCAATTCGCGCGCCCGGTGCCGCCACCAGTTGATACACCCGACCAGCCACCGGTGCCTTGACTGTCATCCGGTCCAGCTTCAGTCGTGCCTCTGACACCTGGACACCAGCCGCGGAAATTTGCGCCTTCGCGGCACGCAACCTGGCCCGGGCCTGATCCCGAGCTTCTGTTTCATCCGCCAACAGTTCCAGTCGAACCCTCAACGCATCGACCTGTTGACGCCAAGCCCGTTCCTCTTGAGCCAGGGTGGCGACTCGCTTGAGCAAGTCCTGCACTTTTGCGGAGGCCTGATCCAGGGCCGCCTTCGCCCTGGCGATTTCCACCTCGGCCACCACCCCCCTGGCGGCCACCTTTCCCGAATGATCCACCCGGGCCGCCGCAAGCGCTGCCTCGGCCTGCCGTGTTTCGAAAGGAAGACTCTGCACCCGGGTCAACACACCAGCCAACTCCCCTTCGGCCGCCCGCAACGGCGCTTCCAGGTGTACCGGACGAGACAGTCTCAATTCGGCTGCAGCCAAAACTGCTTCGACATCCGTGTGTTCGGCACGCCGCAGACTCAACACCGCCTCGGCCGCCTCGAGTTCCAGAGTCGCATCATCGCGAACCATCGACGCAATCGGCTGCCCCGCTTCGACCAGTTCATCCTCAACCACCATCAATTTCTCGACCACCCCCGGCGCCAACGCTGCAACCCGAATGGACGTGGGACGAGGCTCCACCCAACCGCTGGCCTGGAACACCGGGGTTCCGGCTTCCGTTGTCAGCGCACGGGTGGTCAACAATTGAACAACCGTGACCTCTCGCGGCGGAAACACCACGTCCCANCCCAGCCAACCGGCCAGCAACAGGAACCCCGCCACCACGGAACCCGGCAAAATGTACCGAGTCACCAGGCGTCTTCGCGACCGCCCCACCCCGCCCTCCGGCGTCGGTTCGTGGCGGTCGATGGCAAGTTGTTTGAGATCAATTTCCGGCATAACAGCTTGATCGTCGCTCGTCACAAAGACGACCAGCCTCATTTCGTGATAAACAATCCCGTGGACACAACCACGAGGTTGCCGTTGTCGTCCTTCGTGGCTGTGCCACGCACGACCACCGTCTGCAGTTCCTTCACACCAAACAAACGCCTCGCGTCGGCCGCCAGCAATTTCCCATCTGCTCCCACCACCTTCACGAGCGCTGTGGATTTCGCCAGANCAGACTGTGAGCAACAGTAATCCCACGGCGTCGGACAACNNTCACCNGGAATGTCTGTGCANGANTTCACTTTCCGGTCGACGATGTTGAATGCTGAACGTCCTTCGATCCACGGGTTGAGGCTGCCTCCAATCTTCCCGACCACCACNACCTCGCTGGTACCGGCGACCGACTGATGCACCGCNGCAACCTCCAGGGCCTCCTCCGGTGCCGTTNCCAAAAGGTAAGGAGTCGCATCGATAGCCGCCTCCGGCGGTGGCGCCTCACCACCGCCACACCCGATCAACATCATCAAACCCAGTAGGCAACCCGCCGCAATCAAACGGTAATTGATCGTCATCGCATCTCCCTTTTCCCCCAACGGGGAAGTAGTTTGATTTTTTTGGTCTTGACCAGTCCCTGATTTTGTTCANCCGCCCGTTCACACCACTTTCAAACCTTCAACAACCGGCATCCGCAGGGCNCGAACTGCCGGAGGCATCGCTCCCAAAACACCAAGCNTCGCCCCAATCGCGCAGACCNNCANAATGCTTGGACCATCGANCGCCAGGTCAAACGCCCCCATGGTGAATTGAATTGAAGCACTTCGCAGTACCACAAGTGCAATCGCGACGGCCAGCAGGGTCGCCGACAAAGACAACAGAACTCCTTCCTGGATCANGCCCAACAGCAAAGCTCCGCGTCCGAAACCGATCGTCTGCAATGCTGCCAATTCCCGAACCCGTCCCATCGTCGACGCGTACATTGTATTCAGCCCCGCAAATGCTCCAGCCCCAGCAACCAGCGCCACNACCAACCAGGCCAAACCTCGAATTGGCCCGTAATCTCGTTGCAGAAGGGCGTAATAGTCCGTCTCGCGGATTGACTGCAATTCCAAGTCTTTCCGCTCACTACAAAACAACTGGAGATCAGCGAANTCACCGTCGGGGCCAAACGTCACAGCAACCAGGCTNAGGTCCTGACGCTGCATCGCCTGCTGCAGATCATCCAGACGNCACCATGTTTCGGACTCGAACGCGGCNCCCGCNGCCGAAAACACTCCCGAGACACGCCACCAACGCCCCTCGAACCANAACTTTCCNCCAATTTCCAGTTCCGACTCATCCACGCCGAGTTTCGTTGCGGTCAGGGTCCCAATGATCACCTCGCCCGGCGAAGGCCACTCGCCTCGTTCAATCTGAACTCCGCGTCGCACCTGCAACGCGGAGTCTGTAACACCACGGATCAACCCCAATGATGGTTGTTCGCGGTCTCCGACTTTGATTTCGGTCCCGAGATACAGTTCCGGCGAGACGTACTTGCGACCGTATCTCTGGCCAACACCTGGAACACTCGCAGCCACCAGCTCTGAAGTTTTCCCTGGAATTGACGAGTACTCCAGGTTCTCGTTCATGTTCACGGCGAAAACAATCGCAGTATCTGGATCACCGCTATTGGCCAACGATGCCTCCAGCCCACGGATGAACCCAATCACCACCAGGACCAGCAGCAGGACCGTGGTCAGTCCCAACAGTGTCAAAACAGTGCGCAACGGACGGCGGAACAGGTTGCGAACCGAATACTCCCAGGGGAGCAATCGCAANGTGAGCACGTTTTCTGTGTCCCGGCTTCGAGCCTGGCAGGCCCGGCACTTGATCGTTGGCCAATCAGCACCACCAGTGACAGATCCAGTCCCGTCCCGGTGGAAACAATGGGCTAACAGATCAGCACACCATGGGAGACACAAAGCCGTCTCCCCCACGCGTCGGGCGTCAACGCCCCTTCCGAAACCGGNCACACNCCGGAAGCCCCCNGTTGATTACTGGANGCTTCGCCTCCAACCANGTCACGGTANAGCGAGGCNCGTTGTCTGGGGACGGANACGATGACAGGNACGATGACGGNAACNGTCACANTTGAGCACNGGCATGTCGGAGCANGAGGANNCGGNACCGATCGTCGTGNANGCCNCNNNTGGTCCTCGTGCTGACAGCAAGCACAAGAAACCGTGNCNACCTCCAGAGNNGNCGCCGGCTTTNGCGCCGANCAACAANTCCCNGTTGCAAACAACAGCGGGCAAACCAGGATCNGAAACACCAGCAAAACGTTAAACACCGATCGCCGGCGCGTTTGACGTCCAGTTGTCGATTCGGTGACGCACATGACGACGACCTGCAACCCGCTAAATCAGTCACCCATCTGGGCAAACTATATGCGACCGCGGTTCAGGGGACAACATTTTCTTTTTGACTCCTGGCGATCAGCGCCGTGATGACGCGCTGCGTCCAATCCGATGTCCATGCAACCCGCCAGACAACAACCTCGACTCAATCACGGTAACCGATTCCCGCAATTTCCGGATCGTGGACAGGTAGGCCAGGTTCACTTCGACAAATTTTTGTTGGGCTAGCAACAATTCCAGATATCGCACCTGGCCTTCTCGGTACCCCTCTTTCACCGTTTCGATGGACTTCCGGGCCCGGGGAAGAATCTTTTCCGAATACCGTCGAGCCTGGTGTCGGGCGTTGGAGTATTCGCGGTAAGCCGAGGCCGCCCGTTGTTCCAATTCGACTTCCATGCGTTCCACTTCAAAACGCGCTCGCACCGCCCCCGCCTCTGAGCGAGAAATCCCTCCCTGGTTGCGATCAAAGATCGGCAGCGGCACGCCGACCATCACGCTGGTGACATCACTGTCGCTGGTATACATGTGCGCCATTCCGACACGGACATCCAGATCAGGCACAACCAATCGTTTCTGCCGGGCTATTTCCCGGTTCGACAAGGTCAAACGAGTCCGTGCAGCCGCCAATCCCGGATGGTCTGCCAACACGCGACTTCGACATTCCTCCCAGGTCATATCGGTCAAATGGGAAGTCACTTTGCCCTCGAGCAGGCCGACCTTCAATTCGGTCACACCGACCGACAACGCCAACAACCGACGAGCCTCCTTCAATTCGTTTTCCGAGTTCTCTCTCAATGCGGCAGCCTGTTCAGAAGCGATCTCGGCCTGGTACAGCCCATTGCGCGAGACCTGCTTGGCCTGCACGAGCATGGCCGTTGCTCGTGCCAGTTCCCTTCCGAGCTTTGACAGTTGTGACGTCAATTCGACACGTTGCTGGGCAACCAGCGTGTCGTAGAACCGAACCCGGACATCACCGACCACCTGTTCCCTGGCCATCGTCGCCAGGTGTTCACGCTCCCTCACCCTCGCCGCAGCCACCGACGATGCCAATTTCAGTTTTTGCCCCGTAATGATCTTCTGCCGGATGAACCCACCCTGCATTCCCGGTGTCCCCTGGTTCCCCATCTCCTCACCGCGATACCCCACGACCGGATTCGGCCACAACCCCGCCTGCCGATGGTCACCGCGAGCTTCGTTGATTCGCGCCGAGTTGATCCGGAGCATCGGATGCCGTGATTCGGCCAGTGCCAGAAACTCCGACAGGGTCCGCGGTCTCGCCGGATCGACCATACCATCCGGAAGGGCTTTTACCTGTCCATGTGCCGCTTTCCGCACCGGCGGCATGACGACGCGAGGCCGCCACCCTTCCGAGTCGCCAGCTTCGATCGTTGCTGGCAGCGCACAAAACAGCAAAATGAGCGGGCACAACCTCATATCTTCGTTATCGGTCGATTGGCCCCGGACAGGACCGGAAATCGCTTCTGGCTGACTTTGGTGAAATCTTTTCTGGGTGCGACCTTGAGCGGTTCCGGCAGCTCAAGTCATCACTTGCTGGACGGCAGCGAGAGGCCTCGACATCATGGTCCGGTTGAACGATCACGTTGAGGCCAGCCACCACTGCAACAAGGACCAGCAACGATGCTTGTCGGTTACGTCAGCAACGAACGATATGTCGCCCTTCCAGGGGTTTTGTTTGAATTTCGTGGAGGGGACAGTGTCACCACCGCGACCTCAACGATTTCCGGCGCCGTCTACGCCGAGATTGTTCCAGGGGAATATGAGGTTGTCATCGGGCGGGAGGGGTACGGATCCAAGATCGTCACCATGACGGCCACTCCGGACACCCCTCACCACTTCCGACTGCTCTCAGACCAACTGCTTGGATACATGTGGCCCAAGTGCGTCCAGGGCGGCCAACTCAGCGAATTCCGGGTACACGCCGTCGAGGAATACGAACTCCAATTGTGGCGCTATGGCCAGACCAAGGAGTTCATCCGACGCATCGGAACATACGACGAACACGGCCCTCGGGCCACGATGCAAATCACTCCGGATGGAGACTACACGCAAACCGGTGTCCACTGGAACAAGCACGGGTACAACAGCAAAGCGTTGTCCCAATTTGTCGAAGCGCCGCAACGCAGCGGCCTGTACTACCTCCACGCACTCGGAAAATCCGGCTCTTTCTTTTCCTTCCCCTGGGTTGTTGCCCCCACCGCGCCAACCGCCGATGTCGCCGTGCTGGCCTCCGATCTCAACTGGAACGCCTACAACAGCTTTGGCGGCCGGAGCAATTACATTCACGCGGACTGCTTCCCACCAACGCCCACGGTCAACTCGAGGCTCGAACTGAAACGGTACACCGAGACGGAACACCGAAGCTATGACCGGGACCAGTACGCCCCACTCTCCCTGGATCGGCCCGACCCATACAACCACATCGATCTCGATGAAAACCTCACCGACCCGATCGGTGGACGCCAGGGGTGCCACATGGCAGCGGCCGAATGGCGTTTACTCGGGTGGATGGAGCAACAGGGATTCGATTACGACTATTACAGCGAGACCCAGTTGCACTTCGACCAGGTGCCGCTGGACAGCTACAAGGTGCTCATCATCAGCACCCATCCGGAATACTGGTCTCGTGACATGTACTTCCGGGTCAAGGAATGGGTCTTCGAACGTGGTGGTCGGTTGATGTACCTCGGCGGCAATGGACTCAACTGCGAGATCGAGTTCCTCGACGACCACCGTGTCGTCCATCACAACACCAACTGGAGTCACTCGGAACCACAACTCAAGGACGACGGAACCGAGTACCAGAGCCGGTTTGACAAGCGAGTCGAGTCAGAAGCCAACCTCCTGGGCGTCGTTTTTTCATTCGCCGGCATTATGACAGCCTCCCCGTACCGTGTGATTGACGCTGACCACTGGACACTCGAGGGCACCGGGCTCGCCGAGGGTGACACGTTCGGAGCCGACAGCCTGCACAAGCGAGTCCCCGGTGGAGCCTCGGGACACGAGACCGACAAGATCTCCGACCAATCCCCCGACAACGTTCACTTGATAGCCAAGGGCACCAACGCTGACGAGGGAGGAGCAGAGATTGTCCACTTCGACACGCCTTCCGGCGGTGAAGTCTTCTCAGTCGGCTCCATCACCTGGCCAGCCTCGATCCTCGTCGACGACGCCGTCGCCGCCATCACCGCCAACGTCATCCGACGTTTCAGCAGGTGACACGGCCAGGTTTTCAACCCACCGAAGCCCTCCTGTCACGCCGACTCAAAACGGTACGAGTAGACGTCGGCGTCCTGGACACGAAACCGCAACCTCACCGTCTTGCCGGCCAGCGGCCCCACGTCAGTGCCCCGGTCCTTCCAGGCAGCGATCAGGTTCAGTGAATCCCCGTACAGGGGGTGCGACTCACTGACCGAATAGCCTGGCACCGGCTTGCCATTCATATCCTCGACCCCCACCCTCACCGTTCCTGCCGCTGAGGTCGACGTATTCAGTGACAACCGCCCCCCCTCAAATCGGATCGGTGTGGTCACCAATTCGCCACCACCCAGGGGTGCCGTCAACGACACGAACCCGTCGATCCGCAACGTGTACCGGCGGAACTGGCCGGGGTGATTCTGATGGGAGTTTTCACTGACGTAGACAGACAACTCGTTGCCACCGTCTTCGAATCGGGAGGCCGTCTCGACCAATCCGTGGTTCTGGTACGCGTCCCCATAAAACCAGCTCTGCTCGGCCCGCAAGCCTGGCCTGATGAATGATTCCGGCCACACTCGAAACGAGGTCGCGTCTCGACTGGCCATGAACATTCCGTCGGTCACTGCCGTCCCTTCACGACGCGACTTGGCGCCCCGGAGTTTGCGGTACTCGTATTCCGGCAACTGCGTGGCTGAATAGCTCCAGCCACGGTCGATATACCGAGTGGGAAAACCAAGGTAGATGTGCGGAGCACGATAATAGGGAATCACCTGGTTGGTATAGAGTTGGCTGACCCGCCCCGGTTGCCGATTGTCTGGATCATCATCTTTCACCGGCTGCAACCAATCGGCCCGCACTCCGTTGGACGTCTGGGGCGTGTAGTCCAGAAAACGGCTCTCTGACCAGTCAACAAAGTTCTCAGACGTCGCGGTACGGATGTCGCGACCTTTACGAAAATCACGATGGAACTCGCGATAGACTCCCGACAGTGAATCCCAGAAGGCGAGATTCAGAGAATCAAAGGCGCCCTTGGCAATAACGGCTTTCTCCTGGATCTTCTTGAATTTCTTGCCATCGGCCGAGACATAGGCCCACAGCCCCTTGCGGAACGACCCAGCCAGGGCCTTGAACTTTTCGTTCGCCGGACAGTCCGGGTTCTCGTCCAGAAACGGAGCGAAGTTGTGAGACCCCTCACCCATCCAGATGATGTTATTTTTCTTGGATCCGCCAAATTCAAACAGCCCCAACTCCGGCCTGACCCAGTGGACGCCATCGGTACTCTCGGCGTAGCAGGCCACTTCCGGGTGTGGACTCCTGGCCCCCTTTTCGCTGTAGACCACGTCACTGCCGCGGTAATACATCCGATACAGGTCTCCGTCACGGAAGACCTTCATGTAGGCACAGGAGGCCCCCTCCCACGGCCGGTCATTGACCAACGTCACCTCCTGGGGCGTCGGCTGGTTGAGCTGCAACCTGGCGTGCCCCGTGATGTCATCGACAAGTGTCGTGTCGACAAACAATTCACGACGTCCACCAATGTTGGTGACCCCCTTCGTGGCATCACCCGCCAGCGACAAGCCCCCTTGGCCGCTGGCTGCTGTCGCCAGGCCAGCTGCACCAGCCACCTTGAGCCAGTCTCGTCTCGAAACCCCACCGTCCCGATTCACTGTCATCACTTTCCCAACCTTCTTTTTTTTGCGTTGTCTTCTTCGACCAGTGGACTCCGACCGCCCCATCGCACTCAGGGAGTTTTCGGTTTTTCGTCAGCCCTGTCCATCCAATACGAGAACAAATGTCCGTGGGTCAATTGAAACCGGACCCGAACACGCTGATTCACCAGGCCACGACCTGTCCCGCGAGCCCAGCGGATTGGACAACTCGGCTGGTCGCCTGTCACCGGCTTCGAGAGTGCCACAACCGCACCGGTGTCATCAATCACTTCCACGACCAACTGCCCCCCTTCAGCCAACTGGGCGTTGACGTACCACTCTTCTCCCCGGATCACAAATGCCTCTGTCATCACCACACCTGGTGTCGCCCCGGCCTGTAACGACACGAATCCATCCCGCCGCAGCACCGCCAGGCAAATGGCCCCACCAGGACCATCGAACTGGGGAAGTACAACGATTTTTCCGTTGGGATATTTCCCCTCGTAGTTGAACGTGGCGCGGTATTTCAGCCCGGTGTAGTAGAACCACAACTCGTCACCACGGACGATCGGAGCTGAGGGTGGAAGAATCTGCGTCAGATCAAAGGCCCCCGATCCAAGCCGCGAGGGGCCAATAAACGGTTCACGCCCCCCCAGCCGTCTCCACGTCTTCAAATCACGACTGCACGCCAGTTGAACCACGTGAAATCCATCGGTGTTGGGATAATTGTCCACTTTTCCGGTCGAATGAAACATCGCCGGCAACCCGACATAGAGCCCCTCGTAGCGAAACACTCCCATGTTGTAGACCTGGACATTGAAAACTTCCGGATCCACGAACCGCATGGGTTGCAACGTCTTGTCGGCCACTCGACGTTCGATCACCCTCCTGCCCAGTTCCTGGTCCTTCGCATCAGCATGAAAGATCAGCTCCGGCTTCGTCCATTCCTGAAAATCCTTGCTGGTCGAAAGCCAGACGCTGCGACCGTAGGGTCCTCGCTGCTTGACCGTCGCAATGAATGTCCTGGATTGCGCATCGAAACTCAGGTTCGATTCGTCCTGTGACGAAATTGCCGGAGAGTCCAACCGTCGCCAGGCCAGGCCGTCCGGGCTGACCACCACGACGCGTTTCCCGCGAGTGGCAACCAGCCCCTTGTACCGTCGTGACGAATCGGGATCGTCCGGGTCGATCACCGCACCCTGCACCGCTTCGGTGGGCTGTTCTGTTGTCGGCACCCAATGCAAACCATCTCGACTCTCGTAACAATCCTTTGACAACAACCAGATCCGATACACCCCTCGCTCGGCGTCCCACTGGGGTCCGCTGCGAGTCTGGATAGACCTTTCGCTGGTGGTCAGGTACCGAGGGCGAATCACCGCCCCCTGTTTCTTCGGACGATGCATTCGTCGCTTGAGATTCTCGGTCTTCGCGATACCGTGATCATCAAGAAACAACTGTCTCTGCCCGGCCGGGACCTTGAAATCTTCGGCCCGGGTCGTTGCGGTCTCCCATGACGACACGAACACAACAAGGGACACCACCACCCTTCCCAGGATTTTCATCGCCCGTCCTCCGAACTCATTGCCGCACGTATCTGACCTCACTCACATCTGAAAATCAAACTCACCTCACATCATGACCACTCCACAACTCCCTCTCGGCTTTGTCAGTGCCATTCTTCCCGACGCTTCGCTTGATCGTGTGCTCACGACCGCGAGCGACCTGGGTTATGACTGCGTCGAACTGATGTGCTGGCCACCAGGCGACGCCGACAGGCGTTACGCCGGTGTCACCCACATCAATGTCGACACCATCGGTGATGGCGACCAACTCAAGGCCCAGATAACCGATTCGGGCATCGTCGTCAGTGGACTGGGCTTCTACCCCAATCCGCTGGCAGCCGACCACGCCGTAGCCACCGCCGCGGTTGAACACATTCGACGTGTCATCGCTGGCTGCGCGGCACTGGGCATCCCGGTGATGAACACCTTCATCGGGCGAAACCCCACACTCTCGATCGATGAAAACTGGAACAGGTGCCTGGACACGTGGGGACCGCTGGTCGAATGGGCAGAATCGCACGACGTACGAATCGGCATTGAGAACTGTCCGATGCTGTTCACCCGCGACGAGTGGCCCGGTGGCCACAACCTGGCAACCAGTCCCGCCATCTGGCGGCGACTCTTCACCGATCTTCCCTCTCCCCACCTCGGACTCAACTACGACCCCTCGCACCTTGTCTGGCAAATGATGGATTTCCTGGCCCCGCTGGCCGATTTCTCCGACCGCCTGATCCACATCCACGCCAAGGATGTCACCGTCGATCGTGAACGCCTCGACGACGTCGGCATCCTCGCCACTCCCGTTGAATTTCACACACCCGTGTTGCCCGGCCGCGGCACCATCGACTGGACGGTCTTCCTGGCCGCGCTGGTCGATGCTGGTTACAGCGGCCCGGTGTGCGTCGAGGTCGAGGACCGGGAATACGAGGGATCCGAGGAACTGCGGCTCGAGTCCCTCCGGCTCAGCCTCGAGCATCTCCGCAACGCATCGCCAGAATTCGATACCGAGAACAGGTGACCAACGATCGCATTGCCTGCAACCCGAGAAGGCAACGACGTGGCAACCATGACGATGACGTACGGCCAAAGACGACCGATCAGGCGTACAGCCCCCGAACGACTTCCCCCCCATCAACCAGGGGAACAGGCCGGCCTTCCTTGTCCCTGATTGTCGAATGCGGATCGACTCCCAGTGAATCGAAGATCGTTGCCGAGAGATCCGCCGGGCTCACCGGATGATCGAGAGGGTGTCCAGCAATTCGGTCTGACTGCCCATACAGGACTCCACCGGAGACTCCCGCTCCAGCCAGCAGAGCTGGAAAACAGTAGCCCCAATGATCTCGACCGTCCGCACTGCCCCGGTTCTCGAACTTGGGTGTCCGCCCCATCTCTCCCACACACACGACCAGTGTCTCATCCAACAATCCACGGTCGTGCATGTCCGCCAGCAAAGCCGACACAGCCTGGTCGAGGCCCGGCAACAGGTGATCCCGCAGGCTGGCGGTCATTCCTTCATGTGAATCCCACCCCGAGGGAGCACCGTCAGGCATGTCCCAAACAACCGTCACGAACCGCGATCCGGCCTCGACCATGCGACGCCCCACCATCAGTGACTGGCCGAACAGGTGCCGCCCGTATCGATCTCGCAACGACGGCGACTCGCGGCGGATATCCAGTGCCTCACGCAGTTTCGTCGAGCTGACCATCCCCAGCGCCGATTGGCGATGACGATCGTAGATCGACGTGTTCCCCGATTCCTCGAGCCCCACCCGCTGCTCTTCAAATTGTTCCAACAGGCTGCGACGACGGTCGAGACGATCCAGTGTCACCCCCTCACCCAACGACAGGCCACGGAACTGGAACTGCAATTCCTGTTCGGTGCAGTCACGGAAGTAGGGATTGTCCAGGTGGGCCTTTTTGCGGATCCGAGTCGACAGGGCATTGTATTCCGGCCCCAGCCAACCGGCATATTGCCCCAGTCGGTTGTAACGCCCCCCCAGTTGAATCTCACCGTGCCGGTTGGGCAGGTAGATGTAACTGGGCACCTGTCGAGAAGCAGCCCGATGTCGATCGAGATACGCGACAACCGAACCCATCGCAGGCCAGTCATTGGGGGCGGCATTGACGTTGGCCGGACCCCGCTCGGCCACCGGCATCGGCCACCCCGTTTGAATGATGTGGGCGGCATTGTGGTCGTTTTGAGTGTGATTGAGTGTCCGGATTACGGCGTAACGGTCTGAGCAAGCCGCCAGGCGTGGCAAGTGCTCGCAGATCCGCAGCCCCGGCGTTCGAGCCGCAATCGCCGAAAACGGCCCACGCACCGTGCTCGGCGACTCGGGCTTCATATCGAAGGTCTCCAGTTGACTGGGACCTCCGAAGAGATAAAGGAACATCACCGACCTGGCTCGTGCCGCGGACTGCAGCAACCCGGCCGCGTCAGCCGCCGCGAGCGATTCTGCCCCGACTCCAAACAGGCCCGCTCCTCCCACTTGCAAGACCTGCCGACGGCTCATGCCGTTGCAAGTTTTCAGTGGCCGACCAGAAATTCTAAGCATCGCTGTTGTTCCTGTAATACTCCCTGTCATCCTATCGGCTTTTGCCGTTCCGCGGCAACGCCTTCCCCTGAACTGAACCCGTTCTCCGAAAACCATGCAACACTCGCAATTGAGCCCACAGTCCCTGGCGAGTTACACTGGCTGTGACAGGCAAAGGACTCTCAACACCATGCACTCGTCCACTTTTCTGACGTCACTCGCACTGGGCTGCCTGGTGGCCGCTCCACTCCAGGCGGCTCCGCCCAATCCGGTGATCACCAACGCGTGGCCGGCCGGTGCCCGCGCCGGGTCAACCGTCTCGGTGACATTGACCGGCAGCGGCATCGACAAACAGGGCGACTTGCAATCCTCGGCACCCGGGCTACAAGCCGAACGTGTCAGCACTGGTAAGCCCGGCATTTTCAGGATCACGATTCCGAAGACCACACCTCCGGGACTTTACGAGATCCGCCTGGCCGGGCCGGCGGGTGTCAGCACCCCCCGCACCTTCCAGGTCGGCAACCGACGTGAAGTGCTCGAACAGGAGCCCAACAGCACTCCAGCGACTGCCAAGCCGGTCCCAATTGACTCAACCGTCAATGGCCAGATCCTGGAGGCCGGAGACCAGGACTGCTACCGGTTCACCGCCACACGCGGACAACGAGTGGTCCTCGAATGCTGGGCAGAACGGATCGACTCGAAACTGCACCCGATCCTACAACTCTTCGACTCCGATGGCCGCCTGTTGAAAGTCAGCCGAGGTTACTACGGCATTGACCCACTGATCGACTTCCGGGTGCCCGAGAATGGCGATTACATCGTCCGCCTGCACGACCTGACCTATACCGGCAGTCCCAACCACACTTACAGGCTCGACATCGACACCGGCCCGCGGGTGGCGGTGGCCCTGCCCGGAGTGATCCGAAGGGGCCAACCCGCCCGCATCACCCTTCTCGGATGGAACCTGGCCAATCGCACGGACGCTCCCTACCCGGCACTGGACCGGGTCGATGTTGAGATTCCCGCCGAGACCACCACCAAACCCGGCTGGCCATTGCCGGTGCGACTGACTGCGGCCCAGGCCCCCTTTGACGCAATCGCCTGGCAGTTGCCGGGGGGCCATGCACCGATACTGATCGGGATCACCGATGTTCCCGTCGTGACCGAGAACAACGACAACCACACACCGGACAAAGCACAACAGGTCAAGATCCCCTGTGAGGCAGGAGGCCGCCTGGTCGCTGCCGACGAAAAGGACTGGTATTCCTTCGAGGCCCGCCGCGGAGAGGCGATTTACATCGAACTGGTCGGGGAACGCATGGGCTCCCCGGTGCACCTGGCTGCCTCGGTCCTTGACGCCACAGGCAAGAACGAACTGCTGCAGTGCCGTCGCGACCCGCGGAACCTGGGTGGACTTGGTCTCCCAACACGCCACTCCGACCCCTCCGGCCGGTTCCTGGCACCCGCCGACGGACGCTACACCGTCGTGATCTACAACCGGAGTGCGGGAATCCACCCTGACCCCCGTCGTGCATACCGGCTCTCGCTGCGACGTGAAGTCCCCACGGCCGACGTGGCGGTGATTTCACCCGGCACCAACCCACGCAGCCTCAACGTCGCCCCGGGCGGCCGCACTCTCCTGGATGTGGTGGCGTTTCGACGTCGCGGTGCACACGGCTCCATCCGCATCTCCGCCACCAACCTCCCCGATGGCGTCTCTTGCCCCGACATCTTCCTTGGCCCCGGTGTCACGCGGGGCCAACTCGTCCTCAGTGCCGACCTCGGCGCCACCCGTGCCAACGGCAGCCTCTCCTTGTGGTCATCCCTGGCCGACAAGAACAACACGGCCAGACGACCGGCTCGGATCGGAACCGTCGTCCAGGCCGGCCGTCCAACTGGATGGAGCCGACTGGCACACAACCTGGCACTGGGCATCGCCGGCGACTCTCCAGTGAGAGTCACCGCTGACGGACACGAGACACGAGTCCATCAACTCTATGGTGAACTCAAGGTGCGGCACGCCCCCGGCGGAGTACTCGACGTGGCCATCGAGGTCGAACGCAAGGACCCCAACCACCGAGCCGCGGTCCAACTGATTGGAACTGGTCTTCCACCCGACATCGCCAACTGCACGGCCACCATCCCCGCTGCAAAAGACAAGGGGTACATCAGCTTTTACCTGCCCCCGCAGCTGACTCCCGGCCGCTACACGCTTGGCGTCCAGGCCACGACAACCGTGCTGGCCGCAGACGGAAAGAAAACCCAAACGGTCACTGTTTCCAGCAACCCGGTCGTTTTTGATGTCCACGAACCCATGTTCCACGTCACGCTCGATCCGTATAACCCCAGGACGATCAAGCGAGGCCAGATTGCACAGATCAAGTACAAAGTCCGTCGCCTGAACGGATTTATCAACAAGGTCCATTCCGAACTGGCCGCTCCGGGGACCGTCACCAAGGTGGGCGGCTTGCGAGGCCGGGGCGTCACTTTTGTCGGACAAACCGAGACCGGAGCCATCCAGGTTGTGGCCAGCGACGACGCTCCACTGGGACAACGCGCTTTCCTGCGAGTCTATGCTGTCGGTGTGCTCGAGGACCAGGCCCTCTACCACGGTAGCCACTTTCTGCAATTGCAAATTGTCGAGTAGGGCAATGCCGGCGAAACACCGACTGGCCCACGGCCTCACGCGACGGACAGTGCTGCGGACTGCGACTGGCCTGTCGCCCCTGACCTTCCTGGCCACCGATGCGAATGCTCAACCCGCACCACCAATGGCCACGGCACGAGCTTGCATCTTCTTGCACATCACCGGAGGCCCCGCCCAGCAGGAAACCTTTGACATGAAGCCACGGGCGACTGGTGCCGCTCGCGGGGAATTCAATCCCGTTGCCAGCCAGGTGCCGGGAATCGACGTTTGTGAATTCCTGCCCAGGACAGCCCGGCTGACACAGCACCTGGCCATCATTCGCTCCATGCACCACGACCAGACCTTCCATGGCGGCGGAACACACTACAACCTGACTGGCCACCCACACCAACCCCGGACCCCACAACCCGAGTACTACCTGGATTCCCGAGACGCCCCCAGCATTGGCGCCGTCTTTCAGCAACTGGCCGGGGATCAGGAGGGCTTGCCCGCAGCGGTCCACCTCCCCTTCTGGATCCAGCAGGGGGCTGCCGGTCGCTTCGCAGGCCAGGACGCTGGTTTCCTCGGGCGACGGTTCGATCCACTACGAGTGTTCTTTGAATCCAAGACCCACCTGCCCGGTTCATTGCCGAAGACCTTTCAATTGCCCGCCGCGCTTCCAGTCACCCGACTTGACCGTCGCGCGTCACTTTTGGCCAGACTGGATCACGGCGACGACGGCACCAACCCAGTGCAGCAATGGAAACGGCATCGGGAGCGAGCCATGGAGATTCTGCATGCCGGCGGAGCGTGGCAGGCTTTTTCAGTCGAGGAAGAATCGGCAAAAACACTTGAACGGTATGGAAACCACAAGTTTGGCCGCAGTTGTCTGGTCGCCAGGCGGCTGGTCGAAGCAGGCGTCAGGGTCGTCCAGGTCAATTGGCCCGGACATGAGAATCACTTTGACACGCACGCCGGACATTTCCCCGACATGAAGACAACACTGTTGCCACCGATGGACCACGCGTACTCGGCCCTGCTGGCCGACCTGGACCAACGCGGCTTGCTCGACCAAACGCTTGTCGTGTGGTCTGGAGAATTCGGCCGCACGCCATCACTGAATGGGAACCCCCCCGCCGGTCGCGATCACTGGCCGTGGGTTTACACGAGCGTACTGGCCGGAGGTGGTGTCCGCGGTGGACAGCATGTGGGAAGCAGTGATGCCCAGGCCGCCTATCCGCAGAATGACCCTGTCCACGTGTCCCAGTTCGTCGCAACAATCTATCATGCCCTCGGATGCACAGAACAAACCGTCGTCCACGATGTCCAGGGGCGGCCACATCACGTCATGCAAAGACCGCCCCTGACGCGATTGTTCTGACCCGGGGCCCCTCGCCACACGGTGAATACCGGCTGTGAAGATCAACGGGATCCCGTGCCGATGGGCTCGAACGGCCGCACCGCCGGATCGCCTAACACGACGTAAAGCAGAAGATTCTGTGGCAGGCGACGCCTGGAAACGCGGCCCGGAACAGCGGGAGCGACCACGAATTTCCCCGAACGAAAACCTCGAACCGTGATCAATGCGTTGATCAATTGCTGATACGATTCACCGACACTCTTCCCCTGCGACCAGGCTTCCAACACCGGAAACAGGTGAGGAAACCCCATGCTCAATCGCATGTGACCAAAGAAGACCGTCGCGCCATTATCAATCGCCCGCAACGCAAATGCGTCCCTCTTTTTCACCTCGTATCCGCCGGGAGCCTGTCGAACCGCCGGAAAATCCGAATGAACCGGCGACGCGGCAAAGCAGGATCCACTGAGGATCACCTTGCCGGCCAGATCAGCCGGCAGACCATCAATGTCGACCCCACACGACATGCCCGGTACGCCGTGACCATGCATCACCACCAGTGACGCCGAGCGAAACGCCGCCTGGGCCCCCCGCGGAAATGACTTGATGAACGGTTGCTGGCTCGTTGCCTGCAGATTCCAGATTTCCGGCCCTGTAAGCCGTGCCGCCTCGACCGCTCGTCGACTGTAGACCGCCACGATCGGAGTGGCCACGTTGGACCGGCCGAACCACTTCCGCAAGACGGCCGCCTTCTGCAACGACCGCAATTCCTCGGGCCGGGGAACCTGGCTGATGGCCAGTGGCTTTATCCGCGAAGTTGCCAACGGCTTGTGCTGAATTGAGCGATCCACGAGCGCCCGGAATCGCTGCGGGGTGGATGCCAACAGGAATCCCGGAAAGACATCCACGAGAGGATCGTCGTCCAGGGTCGACGTCAATTCCCACAGGCCCAGCACCATGTTCTCACGGAATGAACTCGTCCTGGGCGCAACGGCAAGAAACCGCACACGAGCCGACCGCAGTTGTTGGCGAAGTGACTCGAGTGTTGTTGCATCCTGTCCCAGCAAGGCCAGGTCGTCGACCTTCAGGATGATCCCGTCCCTGGCCTTTGCGAGCCGCTTCAGGCTGGACAAAAAGAGGGGAGACCGGTGGTCGGTCAAAATGACATAACGCTCCCCGGCAACCCGATGAGGTTCGGTCTTCAGAATGAACGCCGAGTTCTTCGATTCCTGACGCCCCGGCCGCTTGCTGCGATCGACGCGGGGCAACTGGCTCACATCAGGTATGCCGAGATCGCCGATTTTCTCCGGCAAGGGCGCCGCTGGAACGGGAACCGTCCCCAGCAACACAACCACGAGAAGGCTTCTGGTCATGTGCGTGCTTCCCAATTGCGGCCCGTCACGGAGCCTTCGGCGCCGCGCGTGTGCCAACCGCAGCTGTTCCGCCAACGGTCAAGAAGACAGGATTCGACGCGTAACTCGTCATGATCGTGTAGGTGATGGGAACTCGAGCTACCACGGCAATTGGCCACCTGGCCACCGATTTCGCCGAATCGCTGGCCCGCAGAGTGAACACGGCCTCGAGCGCGTCACCGGTCAGTTTCTTGGTTGCTTCACCCTGAACGCTTACTCCCGGGGGCAACTGCTGGCCAACCGCGTTATTGAAGAACAACAGCGCCATATTCAGCAACACCTGTTCGCTGTATTCGGGACTCCGTTTGATTCGGACAGAGAGCCTGGCCGTCCCCCCCCGCTTCAACGTCAACTGCGAGGGAGTCGCGGTCACGCCGTGCAAGTCCAGCGGCCTTGTCACTCCCAGCAACTGGCTCTGGATCGGCATTCGCACGAACCGACTTGCCCCAGCGCGTCGCAATTCCCCCAGCACATTGGCGTGCCGCTCCACCGACACCTCGCCCCCTGGCCGAGGCAAGCGGGCTCGACCACGGACCCGTACCAACGACGCGTTGATGGGCGCCTTGACTGCGGCCGAAAAAACCAGGGCGCAGTGCGTGAAGCCGGCTGGAATCACGACCGGTTCGCAGGTGACTCCCTTGGGCAACCGATCGACCAGGATTTCTACCGGACCGTTGAAACCGTTGAGCCTTTTCAACCGTACAAACCAGGCCGCGTGTCCGCCGGGAGCCAACATCCCATAGTAATATTCACCGTGTATTTCAAAATCTTCACCACTCGGCTCGACCGACAGATGGTAAATGAACAGGTCACCTGCGCGACGGTTCAGGTCCCGAACCCCGATCACGTAATCGCCGTCGGCCGGAGCCCGGAAATACAATCCCGCGTCCTTGGTGAAATCGCCGTCGTCGGCAGTCGCCAGGATCTCCCCCTTGCCGTCCATCACCACGACGACACTATCCACGGCCAGGCCACGGCGCCGTGATTGCACGTCGATCCGAGTGACGCTCTGTGCAGTCGCCGTGAAGCGGTAGAAGTGAGTCTGTCCGGCCCGCTGGAATCGACCGTTGACTCCCACCGGGAGTTGAAGTGGCAACGCCTTGTCCACCGAGTTGTTCTTGCCATCCGCAATGACCTGGCGATGACGACTGACCAGTTGTGGTACGACGGGCCCGGGCCTCCCATCCGCACCGGCAACCCGGACACGGCGCCATCCGACCGGAACGTCTGTGGACACGTTCCACCGCACTCGCCGCACCATGTCCGGCCCCCCGCGAGGCACATTCTCAGGCTGCGTCTCGACCACCAGGGCCGAAGTCGCATGCCCACGTTGCACAGACAAGGGAAACGTTGCGATCGCCGTCGGTCCTTCGGAGATTTCGACACAGTAGACGTAACGAGGATCCCCGGCATACCGTGAATCCCGGACTTCCAGGATGTAATCGCCTGAAGCCGGCAATCGACACCGCAACATCGCATCGCCACCGACATGGTTGTCGTTCTCGGCCACCACACGCCCCCGCGAATCACGGAGCGTGAGATAAGAATCCATGAGGTGAATCTTGGGGTACTGGATCGCCATGCAGTGGATGGCCCTGGTCACTCGCTGGGCAAAGATCTGGCAGACCAACTCCTGCCCGGCCCGGCCATGAATCCGGTACAGATCAACGTCCTCAAAATCATCAATATTTCCGCACACGGCAGAAGGAATCGGGACCAGTTGGGCCGTGGCGGTCGTGTGATTGTCGCCGGCGTTCTCGGTCACCACCGGGTAATCGGTCACCATCAAGTGGCCAACGCTGCTGACCGCCTGGTCTGTGGCGATCCGGTACTCGTACACCCCGGGCAACTGCCCCTTGGGCACCTCAACGGAAAACCCGTAATCCTCCCCCTGGTCCAACTCCTGCGGTTCGGAAAACTCGACCTTCTTGGCCGGTTCCTTGAGTTGGGTCATCCGTACCCCCGCGGGGATGAAGAACGTCGAATGAGAATTGTTCAGAGTGAAATTGGACCAGACACGCACCCGCGCCGTCTGTCCCCGCTGCACGGCAATGGGATGCGTCCGGGTGATTTGCCGGAAACTGATCTTGTGGTCGGCGTTGGCAACTCCCTGTACCAGGCCACACGCCACACTCCACACCACCAGGCCGGTCAACGGCCTGCAAAACACCATGCGGCGAGACATCCACCAGGCACGGACAACGGATCCGGTGGTGTGTTTCATGACAACTCCCGGATCGGTCGCCCTTCGCACAACCTCATCGGCCGGCCGTCGCCATTGATGTGGGTTGTGTCCAGTGGGATCCCCAGTTTGCTGTAGATCGTCGCGGCGATGTCGCGGGGGTTGTATTCTTCACCGATGCTGCGCCCTCCCTCAGCATCCGTCTGACCGACAATGACTCCAGGCGGAGTTCCTGCACCGGCAAAAACCGCCAACCCGGCAGACGCCCAGTGATCCCGGCCCGCAGCCGTGTTCACCTTGGGCGTCCGACCAAAATCGGTCAGCCAGACAACCAATGTCGAGTCCAGCAGCCCGCGTTCTTTCAAGTCGGCCACCAGTGCAGGGAACGCCTGGTCAATTGGAGGCAGCAACTTCTTGAGACGGCTGAAATTCTTGTCATGCGTGTCCCAGTCGGCGTTGCTGACTGTGACAAACCGGCTGCCCGACTCGATCAACCGTCGAGCCAACAGGCAACTCTGCCCAAACGTCGTCCGGCCATAAGCATCACGTGTCTTTTCCGACTCACGCGACAACTGGAAGGCCCGTTGGGTGTTGGTCGAACTGATCATTCGGAACGCGTCGCGATAATAAGTATCAATAGCCGACAGTGCCGCCGGCCTCTTGGCCAACCCCCGCTGCAGCGTGTCGAGTTTGCTCAACGCCTCACGTCGCAACGACACCCGCCTGGGGCTGACTCCACCGGGCAACGTGAGATCACGGACGGTGAATTTCTCCGCGTTGGGATCCTCGAACACCTCAAAAGGATTGTGCGTGATCCCCAGGTACCCGGCAGTGCCTCCCATGAACTTCCTGTCCACCTCGTTACCCAACTGGACGAAAGCCGGCATGTCACGACGCGGGCCCCGCTCGCGAGAGATCACCGAACCGTAGGTGGGATAGGTCACGGCAGGATTCAACTGCCAACCCGAAAGCATGATGGCATCGGCCGAGCCATGGGCACCGTTGATCGAATTCAGGTTGCGGACGACCGCAAGGTCTTTGGCGCCCCGAGCAAAACCCGGAACGTGGTCGGAAAACCGAACACCGGGAATCGAGGTGGCCGTGGTCCCAAACTCTCCACGGATTTCCGCACGGGCGTCCGGCTTTGGATCCAACGTGTCATGGTGACTGGTTCCACCGCGAGTCCAGATCAGGATGCAGTTGTTTTTCGTCCCCGATCCCATTGGCTCGGCCGCCGCGGCCTGGTACCGAAGCACACCATCCAACGACAAACCCACGCCGCCCAGTGAGCCCACCTGCATCAAGAATTGGCGTCGCCCCGACGACTGGCAGTCGGCGTGTCGCTGTGGTCGAAGATTCAGCATGTCACAATCCCCGGGTCGAATGACCGAGTGGTACACCTTGCTCAATGATTGAAAAGGAACTCGCGGCTGTTGCAGAGTGCCCACAGGATATTTTCCAGCCCTTTACGCCGGTTCTCCGATTGACCAACCACCCCGAGGCAGGTGGTCATTTCGGCATCCGTCGGAAGACGACTGAAGGTGGCCAGATACAGTTGGATAACGATCTCGTCGGTCGTCCGCTTCCCGGCAACCAATCGAGACAATCTCCCATCCTTGTCGGCCAGTTTTTTCTCGAACTTCTCTCCGTTGCACAGGTGCAGCACCTGGGACATGTTCGGCTCGGCCGTCCGCTCACACTCGCAATTGGTCAATCGCCGGGGACGGCCCAGGGTGTCGAGAAAATACGATTCAAAATTGGGATCGGGCAACGCAATAGCCCGGGTCCCGGGGGGAACCCCGGGGAATCGTTCGTGGGTTCCACAAGCGTGATCGATCGCATCCAGCAAAACCTCGGCCGACAACCGTTTCACGTTGTAGTGAGTGTAGAAACGACGGTCGTTGACATGTTCCGGGTCAGCCGTGGATGACAACTGGTAAGTGGCCGATGTCATGATCCGCCGCATCAGATGCTTCAGATCGTACTTGTGGGCCACGAAATCGTCCGCCACGGCATCAAGCAATTGTGGGTTCGTCGGCGGATTTGTCGATCGCAGATCGTCGACAGGCTCGACAATCCCGGTGCCCAAGAAATGGCCCCAGATGCGATTGACAATATTCCGCGAATACAACCGATTCTGCGGCGACACCAACCAGTCAACCAGGGGTTCACGGATGTCGAGAACACCTCGTGTATCCACGGCCGCACCACCCAGTGGTCGCGGAGCAACGACCTGCCCACTCCGAGGATGTTTCAACCCCCGGTTGGCACTCAACGGGGCCAGGCTCACCACCGCATCAAAACCCAACTCACCGAATGTTCCGCTGGACTTGCTGTCCAGCCGTGTGAAGAACGCTGCCAGGCCATAGAAATCCGACTGACTGTACGACTCGAACGGATGGTGGTGACACCGGGCACACTGCAACCGTATGCCCAGGAACACCTGGGCGGTTGTCTCGGCCAGGTCGGCCGGGTCGGAAATCGTCGCCACGTCGGTCGGACGCCGTGACGAGGCGATGAAATTGGCGGGACCGTGTTCGAAAATTGATCCCTGTGCCGTGATCAACTCTCGCGTGAACTGGTCATACGGCTTGTTGTGACGCAGCGATTGGCGAATCCAGTTGTGAAAGGCCCACATCCCGGCGTCACCCGATGTCTTGCGATTGTTGCGAAGGATGTCAGAGAACTTCAGAGTCCAAAATGTGCTCCACTCGTCGATATAGAGATCCCGTGCCGGATCACCGGTCAGTCCCAGGATCTGGTCCACCAACCGTTCTCGCTTATCGACTGCGTCGGAGGCCAGAAATCGCTGCACCACCTCGGCCCGTGGCAGCGTACCCAGGCAATCCAGAAACGCCCGTCGGATGAACTCCGCATCACTGCAACGCGGCGCTGGCCGCATATTGAGTCTCTCCCAGCGACGGGCCACGTGCGTGTCGATCAAGTTGTGACTGGTTGCCCTGCGAGCCACCGCTGGAGTCGCCGAGAACGGAGAAATGGCATGTGACACGGCTGTTTGTCCGCGAAATCGAACCATGATTGCCGCCTGGCCGCTGCCGGTGACAACGAGTTGCCCATCACTGTCCACGCTCGCGATTCCCGACTCGAGACTGTCGAAGGCCGCTCGTCGGGTGACATCATTCATGTGACCGTCGGCATACCGGGCCACAACGCGTAACTGCTGGGTTTGTCCCGACCGGTAGATCCGCTCATGCGGAAAAACATCAAGCCCGACGATTCGTGTGGACTCCGATTGGCCTGTTCCCCCCGGGCCCGGCGCACCATCGGAAACCCACACCTTCAGAACGTTGTAGGCGTAGCTGTCCGGGAGAAATCGACGACCGCCACCATGCCCGACCTGGAGCGTGGCCTTCCGCAGCACCAGGCTGTCTTCCGGCGCGACCAGCGAAACACGGCGGTTGTCCCATTCTCGGGTCAATGCCAGGTGATCGGCTTCCGGAGCAAAGGCAAACACGGACAGTTTCAAGCCCCCCTTGCCAAACTGCGAGGCGTGACACGCCCCCTGATTGCATCCGGAACGACTCAACACCGGCAACACGTGATCAACAAATCGCGACGTCCCCACGTCAAACCCTTCGCCAACCACCACCGGCAACCGTGACACCAGCCCACCGTGCCTAACCGTCAGGGTTGCCTCACCGGCGCCCGTTGCCTGCAACCGTCCCTGGGAATCGATCGAGGCAACAGAATCCCCTTCGAAGTTGAACGAGGACACGCGTGTCACATCCCGCGGCTGGCCCGATTCCTTTACCAGGGTGACCAGCAACTGAACCTGGTCGAGTTGGCTGGTGATCTCTATTCGCGAAGGTTCCACCACGATCCGATCGGCCGACATCACGTCGACACACTGGCCGACCAACACACCGACCCCGAGCAGGATCGATCTCCAAGCGGTTTTCAGTGTTTTTGTGATTGTCACGGCCGGTTCCAGGTTCGCACAGCCAATCGCTTCGCCACCAACTCAAGAGTACTCGAGTTAGTTATTGTGGAGCGCCGTCACTGCGGGGGTCAATTTCAAACATCCACGGTCGGCAAGTCAGAAACTCGCATTCTACGAATCCACGGGATTTCAACGAGGTCCCTGTTGTACACTGTTCTCGAAATCGTTTTCACTTCATCCAGCACGGTCAGCTGAATCCACGGGGAGACCATTCTCATGACCACAGGCTTCAACAGGCGAGACGCGATGAAACTGGGAGCGGGAGTCGGCGCCGGAGTCGTCCTTCCAGCTTTGGCCCAGGCCGGCGATCCCGCAAAAAAGAAAGACGAATCGCCCGACCCGCGGTTGAAACCGATTTCTCACATCCGCGTCGGAATGGTCGGGATCGGAGGACGGGGGTTTCACCTGCTGAGATTGCTGCTGGACCAGCCCGGTGTCGAGGTCAAAGCCGTTTGCGACCTCCTGGAAGACCGCTGCCAACTGGCCCAGAAGACCGTCGTCTCGGCTGGGCAACCCAAGCCCGACGCCTATTTCCCAGACGAACGGGCTTTCGACAAGCTTTGTGAACGCGACGACCTGGACCTGGTTGTCACGGCCACCCCCTGGCGTTGGCATGTGCCGGTTTGTGTCGCCGCCATGAAAAATGGGCACCATGCCGCGACCGAAGTGCCCGCCGCGGTGACCGTCGACGAGTGCTGGCAGATGGTGGAAACCGCCGAGAAGTCACAACGGCATTGTGTCATGCTCGAAAACTGCTGCTACGGTCGCACGGAGATGATGGTTCTCAACATGGTCCGCCAGGGACTCCTGGGTGAACTGGTTCACGGCGAAGCGGGCTACCTGCACGAATTGCGTGACGACCGCGAGTTCATCGGAGCCGACGCCGAGGTTCGGTGGCGACTCGAGAACAAGATCCATCGCGACGGCAACCTCTATCCGACCCACGGGCTGGGGCCAGTCGCCCAGTGCATGGACATCAACCGTGGGGACCAATTCGATTACCTGGTCTCCATGAGCAGCATCTCCCGCGGACTCAACGTGTTCTATGCCGATCGGTTCGGGGCCAAGCATCCGCTGGCGACCCGCAAGTACAAGTCGGGAGACGTCAACACGACGATGATCCGCACCAAGAAAGGACGCACCATCACGCTCGGACACGACACGCAGTTGCCACGTCCCTACACGCGGATCAACATGGTCCAGGGCACGCGGGGCATCGTTCAGGGCTACCCCGACCGGATCGCGTTGGAGTCCAATGCTCGTGGGCACAAGTGGGAACCCATCGACACATTCCAGTCGAAATACGAACACCCGCTGTGGAGAAAACTGATTAGAGAAGCCCAAGGCAAAGGGCATGGCGGAATGGATTACATGGAGATCCACCGGTTGATCGAATGCCTGCACACGGGAACGGAACCGGACATGGATGTCTATGACGCCGCCGCATGGAGTGTGGTTTCCGAACTCAGTGAACGCTCCATCGCCAACCGCAGTCAAACCATGGACGTCCCCGACTTCACTCGTGGGCGTTGGAAGACGAACCCACCACTGAAAATCGTCGGCGGGTAATCGCTGTTGCGACACCACAACGGGAGTCACTGAATTGAACACGGTCCTGATCGCCGAATTGGGCGAAAATCATTACGGCCGCTGGGATGTCTGTCGCGGAATGGTCACCGAGGCGGCTGCCAACGGGGCCACCATCGCCAAGTTCCAGACCTACACGGCCAACCAGTTTGGACCGGACCACGAGTGGTTTGACTGGTTCCGCGGGGTGGAGATGCCCGAGGACGTCCACTTCGAGATGCAGCAACTGTGCGGCGAGTTGGGCATCACGTTTCTCAGTTCCACTTTCACTCGCCGCTCAACCGATTTCCTGGTTGACCGCATGGGACTGACGGCCTTGAAACTTGCCTCCAGTCGTGTCGTCGACTTCGATTTGCTTGAACACGTCAACGACCGGGCCGACCAGGTCGATACCGTTTATCTCTCCACCGGCGGAGCCACGATCCAGGAAATTCAGCGAGCGGTCGAATGCCTGGGATCCATCAACAACCTGTCACTGCTACACTGCACCAGCCAGTACCCGACCGAGGACCCCAACGTGAACCTGCTTGCAATTCGTGCCATGCAGAACGCGTTCCCCGACATCCCCATCGGCTACAGCGATCACAGCCGTGGGACCGAGGCCTGCCTGGCTGCCGTGGCCCTGGGAGCCACGGTCCTCGAAAAACACTTCACCTACCACACCCGCATGCCCGGTGACGATCACGAAGGAGCACTGACTCCGGAGACACTCGCCCAACTCGTCGGGCAGATCACGCGACTGGAAACCATGCTGGGTCGCGAAGAAAAAATCCCCATGGCCGACGAGAAAAAGGCCCTCACCCAGTTGCGGGGCAAAATGCTCGAAGTCGACTTCAACCCGTAGAAACTTATCTTCACCCCAACCCGCCTCCAGGCCCCAACATGACAGACCCCCAGTACAAGGCAATGACCCGGTTCCTTTGCGAACTGGGCACCGAGGACATCCCGCATACCGAAACCGTCTTCCTGGCGCACCTGGTCGGTGTCTACAACGACCTCAAGACGTGGAACGCGAGCACCGCGGTCTGCCGGGCCGGCCTGTTCCATTCGATTTACGGAACCGAGATGTTCCAGGCATTCGCGTTGTCACAAGAACAACGCGATGAAGTCCGCGCACTCATCGGCGACCACGCCGAATTCATTGCGTGGGTCAACTGCGTCATGGACCGTTCCACATTTGATGAACAAATCGCGTCATCGGCTCCGTATTCCATTCGCAACCGCGAGACTGGTGAAACGATCGAAATGAATGAGGAGCAATTCACCGACCTGTGCACCGTCCACTTGTGCGACTGGCTCGAACAATTGCCTCGCCTCAAGAAGTGGGAGTTCCGCCGCGGCCCATACCGGGCCATCGCCGAACGCCTGGGTGGCATCGCGTTGACTTCGTTCAACACTGTCTACTCCGACGATCCCACCGAACCGGCAACTGCCATGTGACTCGAGGCCTGGCTCCAGTGGCACACGTGCGATTTCCAAACGCTCACGCTGACAGGTCCCGGGAAACCCGGCCTCGTCCCTCAGCAACAATCCCGTTGACCTCAACTGAACTTCGAACACCGAATGGGAAACACCGCACCCATGCCTGACACGACTCGACTCACCCGACTGCCCCTGGCCATCCTGGCGGCCATGACAGCGTGCACGTGGACGACAACAGCCGTTGCGGCCGATCGTCCCAACATTGTCTTCATCATGGCCGACGACCTCGGGTTCGCTGAATTGGGCTGTTACGGGCAGAAGAAGATTCGCACTCCACACATCGACCGACTCGCCCGCGAAGGCATGAAATTCACTCGCAATTATTCGGGAAATGCCGTCTGTGCCCCGTCCCGGTGTGTCTTGATGACAGGCAAGCATCCCGGGCACGCCTGGGTCCGCAGTAACAAGGAAGTCCGGCCTGAAGGACAGGTCCCGATTCCAGCCGCCGAAGTCACAATCGCCGAACTTCTCAAAAAGGATGGCTACGCCACCGGCGCTTTCGGGAAGTGGGGACTCGGTCCTCCGGGATCCGAAGGCGGACCACTGAAACAGGGGTTCGACCGTTTCTATGGCTACAACTGCCAACGACATGCGCACAGCTACTACCCCTCGTACCTCTGGAGCGACAACAAACGGATCCCGCTGAAAAACAATCCTCCGGTGGGCGGCCACGCCCGCTTTGCCAAGGACGCCGACACCAGCAACCCGGGCAACTACAGCCAGTTCAAGGGACAGGACTACGCCCCCGACCGGATTGCTGCCCAGGCCCTCCGGTTCATCGAAACCAACAAGGACCGCCCCTTCTTCCTTTACTATCCCACCGTGATCCCGCACCTGGCACTGCATGTCCCCGACGATGCGTTGAAACCCTACCTGGCACTGAAATGGCATGACCCGCCGTTCACCAAGTTGAAAGGCGGCGGTTACACACCACATTTCACCCCACGAGCTGCCTACGCCGCGATGATCACACGCCTGGACACTTATGTCGGACGGATACTCGACCTGCTGGAAAGACTGAAATTGGCCGACAACACCATCGTCGTTTTCACCTCAGACAACGGCACCACGCACCTCAAACGCGAGGTCGACTACGACTTCTTCGCCAGTGTCAAACCGTTACGAGGTCTCAAGGGGTCACTCTACGAGGGGGGCGTCCGGGTGCCACTGATCGCTCGCTGGCCTGGCCACATTCCCGAGGGAACCACATCCGATTTCGTCACGGGGTTCGAAGACTGGATCCCCACGCTGCTGTCCCTGACCGGAAGTCGCCAGCCAATTCCCACCGGGGTCGATGGCGTCAGCCTGTCCGACACCCTCCACGGAAAACAGCAAACGCCTCGACCGTTCCTCTACCGCGAGTTCGCCGGGTATGGAGGTCAACAGGCCGTATGGATGGGACGATGGAAGGGTGTGCGACAACGCCTACTGCGGCCCAACAACCCCAACCGGTTAAAGATCGAACTCTTTGACCTCGACCGGGACATTTCCGAGTCTCACGATGTCGCCGCCAAGCATCCCGAGATCGTCGCACGAATCAGAGAACTGATGAAGATCGAGCACCGCGCATCAGCAATCTTCCCCAACAAGGCTCTCGACTAGTATCCCGGCAGTTTTTGGCCCCTTCCCATGCCACTACAAGGCACTCCCGCCACGTCCCCGCTGCTCCCCCTGGTCCAGTGGTGATGGCCCGTTCCCTGCCGTGCTGATCATTCCAGGCTCCGGACCAAACGATCGCGACGGAAACCAGGCGTCCTTACCGTCCGATTGCATCAAATTTTTGGCCAATAAATTGGCCGGTCATGGAATCGCCGTCCTGCGATTCGACAAGCGGGGTAGCGGCCGGAGCAGGTTTCTCCCGGACAAAGAGAGTGACTTCCGGTTCAACTCCATGATCACCGACGCCCCGGGGGTGGCTCGGCCTGATGCGGAATCACGAGAAGATCACCCGAGTGGGACTCATCGGTCACAGCCAGGGATCTCTCGTTGGCCTGCTCACCGCACAAACCACCAAGGTGGCTGCCGTTGTGTCGATAGCCGGAGCCGGTCAATCGATCGACAAGGTGATGAAACTCCAATTGACCGAACGTTTGGCGACCATGCCCGAGACGAGGGACCAGTCCCTCGCGATCATCAAGCAGTTGGCAACCGGACAAACCGTGGACAAGATTCCTCCCAGCCTGGTCACCCTGTTCCGTCCATCGGTTCAACCGTTCCTGATTTCCTGGATGCAGCACGACCCCAAAACCATCATCGCCAAGTCCACCACACCGACCCCAGGATCCTGAAAGCAGCGCAGCCCGCGGCGGCGATGGTCGTGATTGAGGATATGAATCACGTTCTCCGCCACATCGCAACCGACGCCGAACAATTGCCCAGTTATCCCAACCCGGAACTACCGCTGGCCCCGGAACTTGTCCCGGCCCTGCTGGGTTTTCTGGGGAAGGAACTCGCCGTACGGCCGCTCAGGGCGTATAGGGTACCAGTCGCCCGCCAGTCACCTTGAGGCCGCGTGGCAGAGTCACGGTTGGAGCAAATGTGCCGTCACCTCGGCCCCGCAAGATCGAAATCGAATTGTCGCGGTAATTGGCCGACACCAGGTCAAGGTGTCCGTCACGATCCAGGTCCGCGACCTCAACACCATAACTGCCCAGGCCACTGGGCAGATCCACCCGCGGCACAAACGAACCATTCCCACGATTCAAAAACACCGAGACAAACGCCTCGGTCCAGTGCGTGATCACCAGGTCAACATCCTTGTCACCATCAAGATCACCCAACCCGAGGAAGGCGCCGTTCTTTCCGGCGTCCAGTTGACGATCCGCTCCAAAGTTTCCATCGCCACGGCCGTTGAATATCGAGATCGTCGACGTGCCGAGATTGGCCGTCACCACGTCCAGGTGTCCGTCGCCATTGATGTCGGCGATTCGCGCATCGTTCACCGCGTGCGAGCGTTTCCCTGGAATCGGGGTTGCCCGCAACACCTGCACCGACCAGCGGCGATCCGTTTCCGTACCCACAGGCGAAAAGCAACCCCGCCCCGGATTCAGCCAATACGTGGCACAATCATCGTGTTCGTTGGGTATCACGACGTCGAGGAACCCGTCTTCATCCAGGTCCCCGGTATCGATCGCATAGGCCGACCGGCCGGCTGGCAACACGACCGCGTTGCCGAAACGCCCCCCACCCTGTCCCGGCCGGATGTGCAGTTCTCCCACGGTGAGATCATCTTTGTAACCGGAGCCACGAGCCGTGTAGAGCAGGTCCATCTGGCCATCCCGGTCCAGGTCCGCAAAACGCACTCCCTTGGCTTCGCTGGGCACCAGGTATTCAACCACGACGCGAAAATGCCCGCCCCGGCCTCCAAGAGCCACCACCACGCGGCCGTCCTTCACCGTGGACAGGCCCCCGAGACCAACCACGACATCCAATCGCCCATCCGCATTGATGTCGGCTGCATGCAGGTTGTGGACATGAGGAGCCGACCAGCATTTTGAATCAATAGCCTGGCCATGCTCTCGGCCCGCCAGGTTCATCAACACGCCACCGGTCCGTCCCGAAAGTCCTCCCTGCCCATCCCCCACGGCCAGGTGCAACGCGCCGAGGTTTCGGTATCCAACCAGTACGTCGGACCGCCCGTCACCGGTGAAGTCTCTCACCAGCAATTTGTACGGGCCACCGACATACCCTTTCAGCCGCGACGGTTCGCTGGCCGGTTCCGCAGCCACCAACCATCCGCAGGCCACCAACGACCACGCCACGCACACAGATCGTGTCATGACCTGATCCTGCCCTCACGTTCTCTCCACCTGTACGCCCGTTTTGAATTGAGAGAAAAGAACTGCTGTAAGGCCGTCGCACCTCGATCGCTCACGTAGTCCAGCACGATCTGCTGCTGCTCCTTGTAGCTGGCCGCCCGCTCGGAAACCGGCCAGTCACTGCCATAAATCAGGCGGTCGTCACCAAACGCATCCCAGACAACGTCGAGATAAGGTTTGTAGAACGCCACGTCGGTCGGAGCCTTGCCACCACCTCGCGACGCCCCCTCGACCATCGCCGAAACCTTGCAAAACACGTTCTTGTGACGGGACGCCGCGCGAATGTTTGCCACCCAGTCCCTGGGCGGCCGAGCCTTCGTGATCGCCACGTTGCCCATATGGTTTTGCAACAATCGCAAGCCAGGCATCCGCGCCGCCAGCCGGCTGACCACCAACGGGGTCACCGGCCCCCCGTTCACATCAAGGCCAAGGTCGTGGTCTTGAAGCACCTTGAATACGCCCAGCGAATCCGTTTTCAAGCGATTCGCCACCAGCCCCTCGCCAACTCGAATTCCACGAAACAGCCGATTGCGAGCGAACCGTTTGACGTGTTTCGCGAACCCCGGTTTTCCTGGATCCAGATGACCGACAACGCCAAGAACAAAAGGATCGTCCTTGGCGATATCCAGCAGCCACTGGTTGTCTTCCAACCGGTTGCTGGCTTCGATGATCACTGTCCCGGTCACCTTCCGCGCGTGCTCCAACGCGCGCAAGTGCTTGGGCAAAACCGTACGAAACAATGACGACCCTTTTCGTGGCCACGGGATCCCCCCGGGACGGGTCGGATCGTAGAAGTGTGTGTGACAGTCAACAACGTCAAGGCGTTCCTTGTCGGACGCCAAGACGGAAGATGAACCGGCCACAACCAGGCCGCCAGTGGCCGAGAGAAAACGCCGCCGTGACAAGTGGTGTGTCATTCCGACAACTCCCACCCCTTGCGGTAGTCCTTGCCCAGCAGGCCATTGGCCGCCTTGTTGTTGGTGACCTTCACCTTCTTCGGGTCATATTCGATCGTCTCTCCCACCCGATAGGCCACGTTACCCAGCAATACGATTTCAGTGAATGGACCGGCGTAACCAAAATGGCTTCCCGTCGGGCTTCCAGTTTTGCAGGCATTGATCCACTGCTGATGATGCCCCGGTGAGTCGGGCAGATACGGCTTGGGAGACTGAAAATCCTTGAACCGTTCCACCGGCAACAGTTGTGGCAACTGGCCGTGTTCAATCGCAATTCGCCCCTTGTCTCCAATGAACAACGACCCGTTCATCGGCAACTCCGCGGCGATCGGCCCAGGCGGTTTTGCAACCCCCTCGTACCAGAACACATCCACCGGAGGCCGCTTGCCGCGTTGCCCAAATTCGAATTTCGTGATCATCCAGGTCGGGCCACTGTGTGCATTCGGCCGAGGTCCCATCGAGGAGACGCGAACTTTCCCCCCCAGTTTCAGGCCCCAGAATGCCGGGTCCATCAAGTGAATCGCCATGTCGCCGATAGCACCGCAACCGAAATCCCACCAGCCTCGCCAACGGAACGGCACAAAGGCCGGGTGATACTCCCGTCGGGCTGCGGGCCCCAGCCACAGATCCCAGGCCAGGTTGGAAGGGATCTTCGGCCGATCCGACGGCAATGCCACTCCCTGTGGCCAAAACCGCCCGGGCCGGTCCGTGATGATATGAGCTTCGCGAATCGGCCCCACCG
Source organism: Planctomycetaceae bacterium (assembly GCA_002724415.1). Classification (GTDB taxonomy): domain Bacteria; phylum Planctomycetota; class Planctomycetia; order Planctomycetales; family Planctomycetaceae; genus UBA8437. Next base: position 45,656 of record PBOU01000121.1, on the reverse strand, counting down.
CGTCGGTCTCAAGCAATTCCACCAGCCGAAGGTAACCGGGATGTTCGTGATTCTGTGTCCCCATCTGGGTAGCAACCTTTTGCCGGGCTGCTTCCTTGGCCAACAACCGTGCCTCGTGCACCGTGTGAGTCAGCGGCTTTTCACAATACACGTGCAACCCTCGACGCAACGCACGCATCGTGGCAACCGCGTGGTGATGATCGGGAGTCGCCACGACCACCGCGTCCAGGTCCTTGCGATCCAACAGCATCCGATAGTCCGAATACGTCTCGGCCTTCGGATGCTTCTTGGCCGCCACTCCCAGTCGGTCCGCATCCACATCGCACAGTGCAACGATGTTCTCACCCGCCACAGCCGCAAGGTCACTGGCGCCACGTCCTCCAACTCCAATTGCCCCGATATTGAGCCGTTCATTGGCTCCGCGAACCGTCGCCGAAACGAGTTGTGGAGCCGCCACAACTCCGGCGCCGGCGGTCACCAGAAACTCTCGTCGTCTCATGCTCATCACTCTCTCCGGCCGCGAACTCATCGGGATTCCCCTGACATCGCCCGATCATATCCCGCTCGCGACCGGCCTCACAACGCAGCGGGCCCCCACCACGTTTCGTCATCGACTTGGACTGGCCCCCTGGGAAGATCATGATGGAGAGACACAATTTTCCTGGAGTCTTTCCGGTGCATTGCTCTCGTCCGTTTGTCGCGGTGGTTCTAGCCGCTTGTTGCGCGCCGTACCCGGTGTCGGCCGGGGTCAAGATTGTTCCGCTGTGGCCCGGGGTTCCACCCGGGTCGGCCGGAATCACCGAGACGGAAAAAGTCGTCGAGCGAGGTGACGGCAAACGTGTCGTCGATCGCAGCATCCACGACGTGCATCGTCCAACGCTGACAATCCATCAGCCCGACCAACGCCCTTCCAGGCCACTGGCCGCCCTGGTCATTTGCCCGGGGGGAGGATTGACACGAATCGTAATAGACAAGGAGGGGAACGACCTGGCCCGTTTCCTAGCCCCACACGGGATTGTTGGTGTCGTGTTAAAATTCCGGACAGCCCGAACGACCGGACACTTCTACGGGATGGGTCCCATGGAAGCTGATGTTCGACGGGCGATCCGTATGGTCCGAGCGCGGGCCAAAGAATGGCAGATCGACCCGAACAAGGTCGGCGTGTTCGGTTTTTCTGCCGGCGGCATTCTCGCCGGATCGGCCGCCACCCGCCACGAACCGGGAAACCCTCGGCAATCCGATCCGGTGATGCGACACCCAACCCGCCCCGATTTTTTTGCGGCAGCCTACCCCCTGTTGACGATGAAGACCGAGGTGGCCGGCTCCCACTACCAACAACTCCTGTTCGGCAAAGTCCCAACCGCCAAGCAGCTTGCAGACCACTCGTGCGACTTGAATGTGACCCGACGCACCCCACCAAGTTTTCTTGCCCATGCCCGTGACGACCGGGGGGTCCTGGTAGACAACACGCTGCTGTTCGCAACCGCCTGCCGCAAAGCCGGGGTATCCTGCACCACGTTCATTCGCGATAAAGGAGGGCACGGGTATGGAGTCCGGGATCTCGGTACACCAATCAACAAGTGGCGATTTGCGTTTGTTGATTGGCTGAAACAACACAAGTTGACCACACCTGCCGTCAAACGATGACTCACAGACACATTCCACCGCTGTTTGTCCTGGTGCTCGCCTCCTTGGCCCCGTGTGGCCTGGCTGCCGATGCACCCACCAGGGCGGTGCGTTTTAGCCGCGACATCCTGCCGTTGCTGGCAAAACGATGTTTTGCCTGTCACGGACCTGCCGATCAGGAGTCCGGCTTGGCTCTGCACCTGAGAGACCGGGCCACCGGCAAGACAGACTCGGGAATGCCGGCGATCGTGCCCGGTCGCCCCGATCAAAGCCAACTCTTGAGGCGAGTCCGTTCGACCAACCCCGACACACGGATGCCCCACGATGGCCCGGCATTGACCCAGGCAGAAATTGATCTCCTGCAAGCCTGGATCGCCCAGGGCGCGCGTTACGAGAAACACTGGTCGCTCGTCTCACCACGCCGTTCTCGCCCGCCTCTCGTCAAAGGCAAACAACCACTCCGGTCACCTATTGACCATTTTGTCGCAGCGCGACTCGAAACACAGAAACTGCACCTCTCGCCCGACGCCTCTCCCCACACCCTCGTCCGGCGACTTTCGCTCGACCTTCTCGGTTTGCTGCCCTCACAACACCAGATCAATCGCTTCGTCGCCAACCCGTCGGAAACGGGCTATGAGCAACTCGTTGATGAACTGCTTGCCTCACCCCACTTCGGTGAACGCTGGGGAAGACACTGGTTGGATTTGGCCCGATATGCCGACAGCTTTGGCTACGAACGCGACGACGTCCGGCCGAACGCCTGGCGATACCGCGACTGGGTGATCAATTCGATCAACCGCAACCAGCCATACGACCGCTTCATCATTGAGCAACTCGCCGGCGACCTCCTGCCCGGCTCCACGCTGCAACACAAAATCGCCACCGGCTTGCACCGCATGAACATCAAGAACAACGAGTCGGGAATCAACAAGGAGGATTACCGAAACCGTGAAACGGTCGACCGGGTCAACACCACCGCCACCTCGGTGTTGGGACTGACATTGGGTTGCGCTCAATGTCATTCTCACAAATATGACCCGATCCCCCAGCGTGACTTCTATGCATTTTACGCGTTCTTCAACAACGTCGACGAGAAGAACATCGACATCAAGGGATCCGACGCCGATCGCAACAGGTACCAGGCTGCTCTCGATGGAGTCAAACAGTTACAGGCCGCACTCACGAATCGTCGCAAGACGTTGTCATCGATGAGAAAACATGCGGACCTCGGCTCGTGGCAAAAATCCCTGGCTGGTAAGCCCACCGCCATCGCCCGGCAGATCGCACATCTCGACGTCACCCCACAAGTCCGAGCACTGCTTGGCCAGCCTTTCGGAAGTTTCAACGAGGACCAGCGAGCCACCGCGACCGCGTTCTGGAAAACATTGGCCGGACGTCAGGACGACACGAGCCAGGCCATGGCACAGGTCAGTGTCCAGAAACGCCACCTTCCCAAGCCATACGTGATGACGATTGCCGAACGCTCCAAGGACCGCCGAACAACTCACGTGCTGGTCCGCGGCGACTTCAAGCAAAAGGGACAACCGGTGACACCGGCCACACCCACCGCCCTGCCGCCACTGAAACCGCGCAACGCCACGGCCGACCGGCTTGACCTCGCCCGTTGGCTGGTCGACCGGAACAACCCACTCGCGGCCCGTGTCGCCGTCAATCATGCGTGGGCCCACCTTTTCGGACGTGGGCTGGTGTCCACCCGCGACGACTTCGGCAGCCAGGGCACGCCGCCAACCCATCCGGAATTGCTCGACTGGCTCGCCGTCGAATTCACCGACAGTGGCTGGGACCGCAAGGCCCTCGTCAAACGAATCGTCACCTCCTCAACCTACCGCCAGTCCTCGGCACTTGGGCCCGGCCTCGCATCCACCGACCCCGACAACCTCTGGCTGGCTCGCCAGAGTCGGTATCGCGTTGAAGGCGAGATCATCCGGGATCTGTTTCTTGATGCCGCAGGCCTTCTTCACAGGCGCGTCGGAGGTTCGACCATCCACCCTCCCAAGCCCGAGGGAACCGAGGATCTGGCCTACAAGTACAAGACCCGCTGGATCGTCTCAAATCGCCCCGAACGCTACCGCCGCGGGATGTATATCCTCTTCAAGCGAACCAACCCGTACCCCAGCCTGATGATCTTCGACAGCCCCGAGAGCAACGTCTGCCTGGCCGAACGCAACCGGTCCAACACACCACTCCAGGCACTGACCACTCTCAATGATCCGGTGTTCTTCGAATGTGCCCAGGCACTCGGACACCGACTGGCCACCTCAGCGTCCTCGATCGACGAGCGACTGCACCAGTTGTCTCTCTCGGCACTCTCGCGGCCACTCGAGCAGGCCGAACGGAAGGTTCTCAAACAACTCCACGACGACGAATCCGAGTGGTTTTCCACTCATCCCGAGGAAGCCCGTCACGTCGTCGGACCATTCACCGCGTCCGGCACCCCACTCAACCGCACGGCTGCCTGGATCGGTGTCGCACGCACCGTGCTGAACCTGGATGAATTTCTGACACGCGACTGAAGGCCACTCCGTTACCAAGTCCATTGCCATGACTTCCACCTTCGACACACTCGCCGCCACGCGCCGTGAATTTCTGGCCAGTTCTGCCAGCGGTCTCGGCGGCGTCGCCCTGGCCTCGTTGCTCTCCAGCGATTCGCCGGCGGCAATCACTCCGCCGCACTTCGCCCCCACCGCGAAACGTTGCATCTTCTTTTTCATGGCCGGTGGCCCCAGCCACGTCGACCTCTTCGACCCCAAGCCCATCCTCAACAACCGAGACGGCCAGAAGATACCCGACTCGATTCTCGGGGCCACCGAATTTGCATTCATCAAACGAGACAAGGCCGTCCTGAAAGGTTCACCGGCCAAGTTCAGCAAGCGGGGCGACTGCGGGATCGAGTACTCGAACATGATCAAGCAGATCGGCAACCGCGCCGATGACATTGCCTTGATCCGGACCGTCCATGGCGAACAATTCAACCATCACCCCGGCCAGTTGTTGCTCAGTTGTGGCAAGGCTGAACTGGGCAGGCCTTCGATCGGAGCCTGGCTGACCTACGGGTTGGGAACCGAATCGGACAACTTGCCCGGTTACGTCGTCCTGGCGGCGGGCCGTGGGGCCAGCGGCGGTTCTTCAAACTGGACCAGTGGTTTCTTGCCTTCGACTTACCAGGGAGTCCCATTCCGTGGACAGGGCGACCCCATCCTGTACCTGTCCAACCCGCCGGGCATCACTCGAGCCAGCCAACGCCGGACACTTGATGCCCTGGGACGACTCAACACCATCCGTTATCGAGACGTCCGAGACCCCGAGATTGCCAGCCGGATCGCCCAGTACGAACTGGCTTTCCGCATGCAATCAGCAGCTCCAGAACTGACAGACCTTTCAGGTGAAACCCGACACACGCTTGAGGCGTACGGGGTGAATCGCTCCACGCCTCGACCGACAGCCGCGATGCAATCCGGGGACACCTATCACCGGTTCTCGGTCAACTGCCTGCTGGCCAGGCGTCTTGCCGAGCGCGGAGTCCGCTTCATCAACGTCGTCCACGCTTCGTGGGACCAACACGGCAAACTGGCTTACGACCTGAACTGGAACTGCCGGATGGCCGACCAGCCGATCGCGGCACTCATCGACGACCTCAAGCAACGCGGGCTGCTCGACGAAACACTGGTCGTCTGGGCCAGCGAGTTCGGCCGCACACCACTGGGACAGGGCACAGACGGGCGCGACCACCATCCGAACGCCTTCAGCGTCTGGATGGCTGGAGGAGGTGTCAAGGGCGGCACTGTCTACGGCACCACCGACGACATCGGCTGGGCCCCGGCCGAGAACCCCGTCCACGTCAACGATTTCCAGGCGACGCTACTGAGGCTCTTCGGGCTCGACCATGAACACCTGGCGGTCAATTATCGCGGCCTGGACGTTCGACTGACCAACCTTGGCGGTCGCGTGATTGAAGACGTGATCGCCTGACCTCCGGAACTACACGTCGTACCCGCTGGCCGCCAGCACCGCCTCGTGCACGGCCAGTTCGTGTTCCAGACCGTAGTCGTCCTCTTTTTCGCCCCGCACCACCGCGGCCATGTCGCGGAAGGCACTCATAAAGATTCCCGGCCCCTTTTCCAGTTCGATGTCCTGGTACCCCGTCTTGTACCCTTCGTGTTGCTTCTCCAGGGCCAGTCGGAACTGGTTGCCACCCAATGGCCTGAGATCAAATGTGCCAAATTCACCACACACGGTGAACTGGCGGCGGCGGAATCCCTCGTATTCGACCAGCGCACTGCGAATCGATGCGATCGCATTGGGATAATCGAAAACGGCCAACTGGTTGTCCTGCAGTGGATCTTTTTTGGGATGTGTCTTCCGGCCGAAGGCGGTCACTTTCTTTGGTGGCCCCAGCACGCGGACCATCGCGTCGATGACGTGACACCCGATCTCGAACATCGATCCCCCGGGGTACCGTGAGAGGTACTTGCGGCTCGAATCGCCGACTTTCTTGCTCATCACGGCATGGACTTCGAATACGTCGCCCAGCATCCCCTCGGCCACCGCCTTGTAGCACCACTGGAATGCGGTGTGATACCGGTAGATGTAACCCATCTGCAGGTGACGCTTCTTCTGGCCCACCTTCTTGAGCAAGGCGGCAAAGTCTTTCAGGTTCTCCCCGGCGGGCTTGTCCAGGTGGATGTGCATCCCGGCATCGATGCACCGATTGGCCGTGGGCAGCAGGTCCTGCACCTCGGTTTCGACCACCACCGCCTGCAGCCCCCTGGTGTTGAGCAACTGTTCTTCGGTGATGACCTTGACCCCCTGGTAGGTATCACCGATTGCCTTGCGACGCTTCGGATCGTTTTCAACGATCCCCACCAACTCGAAGTCTTCGGTCACTTGTTTGAGTTGGGCAAACACGCCACGGGCGTGCGCGTGACCGGTGCCGATCTGGCCGATCTTGATCCGGGGTTTCTTGGGCCTGGCCACGCGATTGGCAGCGGCAACCTGGGGCGAATCGGCAGCCAGCGACAATCCCGCCGCAGCGGTACCGGCCAAAAACGTGCGTCGATCAACTGATGTCATGATGGTTTCCCCTGGATCAATGAGCCCCACTTGTCTCGCGACAACCATACCCGATCAAGGGGTTCTTTCGCATGTCTCGCCCCATCTCTCGGTATGGCAACACCTCCACTGCCAACTACAATGCCAGCTCAAACGTCACCGACAGGAAACAGCACGATGCGGTTTTTCACCAGCCAACTGACACACCTCGCTCTGCTCGTCATGGTCCTGGCCACCACTCCGGCATTGTCCCAGGACAAATCCGCTCCGTCGCCCGACCGTGCCAGGGCTCTCAAGAAACAGATTGAACAGTTTCTGGCCGCCACGAAATCCAAGGACACCGACAAGATCACCGAACTGACCCGGAACATGAAACTGACAAAACCCTCGGCCTTCTTTGCCTCTGTTTTTGACGCCGAGAACGCCAAAAGGCTCACCACCGAGTTCGGTCGTCTGGCTGCTGCCTACGATGTGGAGTTTCCAAAACTGTTTGTCGAAATGGTCAAGCGAAACCGCACCGAGGTCACGGTTCTCCAGCACACCCGGCCCAACCCAAAGGCCACCGGCAACCAGAACAAGACTCTCAAGGCAATGAAAACCCCAGTCCCCCTCTACTCGGTACGATTCGTCGAGCCGGGCAAACGACTGGGGACCCACGTCCACAACTTCGTCTACTTCGACGGGAATTTCCGTTTGGCCGGAGGCATGCGAAACATCACCGCTCCCACCTCCCCACAGGCCCTCGCCCTCAAAAAACAACTCACGGCCGTTCTAGCGGCTTCCCGCAAGGCTGGACCGGGCACACTGACGCCCGAACTCAAGGCACTCACGCTCCCAAATCACAAGCAGTGGTTCCTCAAGACCTTCGGCCCCGAGCATGGCCCCAAGCTGGCCGCCAGCTACTCCGACGGCCTCAAGCAGTTTGACACGCAACTCCCCGCCCTGTTCACAGACCTGATCAAGCGGGGACGCACCGAGATCCGCATCCTCCGGTTCACATCGCCGACCCCCGAAGCCGTGGGCAACCAGCGATATGCCCTCAAGGCCATGATCAAACCCACACCGCTCTATTCGGCTCGTTTTGTCGAACCTGGAAAGCCACGTGGGCTCCACCTGTACTCGTTTGTCGAGATCGACGGAAGTTTTCATCTGGCTGGAAAAATGCGAGGCCTCCCGGCAGATTGAACTCCCATTTTTGTCCGCTCTTATGCAGTCGCATCCTGGAATCCGCAACATGACACACAACTCGCCACTGCCCCGGTCACCTTTCCTGCTTCTCGCCGCCTGCCTGCTGGCGGCGAACGGTGCCTCCGCAACCACGAGAGCTGATGATCTCCCCATCGCCTTTCCCTTGAAGGCCAAGAAGATCCTCTTCCTGGGCGACTCGATCACCCACGCTGGTGGCTACGTCGCGTGGATCGAAACCCAGTGCCGTCTCCAGGGAGTTTCTCCCCTTCCAACCTTCTACAACGTCGGCCTCTCCAGCGAGACCTGTTCGGGACAAACCGAACCGGCTCACCCTTTCCCAAGGCCCGACGTCCACGAACGACTGGACCGCGCGTTGAAAAGAATCCAGCCCGACGTGGTCGTCTCCTGCTACGGGATGAACGATGGCATCTACCACCCCTTCTCGGAGAAGCGATTCCAGATCTACCAGGACGGTGTCAACCGGTTGATCAAGAAGGTCCACGCCAGCGGCGCCAAGCTCGTCCTGATGACCCCCCCACCGTTTGACGCGGTACCACTCAAGAAGAAGAAGGGCGCATTGCGGCCCGCTGGTGCCAAGCAGTTTGCCTACTTCGCGATTTATGAGCACTACGATCGCGATGTCATTTCCAGGTTCGCCAGGTGGATCCTTGAACAAAAAGACCGGGTCGAGATGGTCGTCGACCTGCACGCGCCAATCACAAAGCACCTCGCCGAACAGAGAAAAACGAACTCCCAGTACACGCTCTCGCCCGACGGGGTTCACCCCAACCCGCTTGGCCACCGCATCCTAGGAGACACGGTGTTATTGGCCTGGGGCATTCCCTCGATCACCGAACCCGCCCCGAAACTCCTGCGACTCATTCAGCAAAAGACCAGCGTGCTGCACGACTCGTACCTCTCCACCATTGGCCACAAGCGGCCTGGCGTCCGCAAGGGATTGCCAATTGACCAGGCGGAACAGAAAGCGGCCGAGTTGCTCAAGCAGGCAACTCCATTGATCAAAAAACAACGAACCCCGACATCGAGCCAGCGACCTTCGACCGGCGGCACCATCCACCAGGTCCACTACCCGGCACGCATTCAACCCGGCCAACTCCGTATCGGAGTGGACTACTACCTGTGGATTCCCACCGGGGTGAGCCGACTGAGGGGCGTGATCGTTCATCAACATGGCTGTGGCGTCGGTGCGTCGATCGGTGGCCGCACCGCCGCGGATGATCTGCACTGGCAGGCACTGGCAAAAAAATGGAACTGTGCACTGCTGGGATCGATGTTCGAACCACGTCGTGAAATCAACTGCCGCTGGTGGTGCGATTCCCGCAATGGATCCAACGACCGGTTTCTGGAAGCCCTCGAGCATTTTGCTTCGGTCACCAAGCACACCGAATTGCGAACAGCCCCCTGGTGCCTCTGGGGCCATTCCGGAGGCGGTTTTTGGGCCAGCCTCGTCCAGGCCCGGCACCCCGACCGAATCGTCGCCATCTGGTTTCGCTCCGGCACCGCCTTCGGTTACTGGACCAAGGGGGAGACAGAGGCTCCCAAGCTCTCCAAGGCCGCCTACGGCATCCCGATGATTGGCAACCCGGGGCTCAAGGAAAAAGACGATGCAAGATTTCACACAGCGTGGGACGGCTTACGCGACATGCGGGCCGCGTATGCGAAACGAGGTGCTGCATTCTTCGAATTCGCCCCCGACCCAAGGACTGCCCACCAGTGCGGTGATTCCCGTTATATGGCGATTCCCTTCTTCGACTTCTGGCTTCGCCATCGCCTGCCAAAACCGGGAACAGACGGCCAGCAACTCCGCCCGACTGCTCCCGCGGTGCAACTCTGGAACAGCCAGATGACCGCCAAGCTGGATGAATACCGGAAAACCGGAGCGGTCTCCGACACCACCCCGCCCCCTGCACCGTCAGCCGTTCGAGTCCGACGGCTCGATTCTGGACAACTCGAAATCACCTGGGACGCCGAGGCCGACTTCGAGAGCGGTATTCGGGCATTTCTGGTCGAACGGAACGGAAAGCGAGTCGCCCAGGTTCCCGAGACACCCCGCAACCCATACGGGCGCCCACTGTTCCAGGGCATGACCTACCACGACACCCCACAGGCACCGTTGACGGCCATGCGTTTTGTCGACAAGACCACCGTCTCGTCCAATCCCGGCGAACTTCCGAAATACTCCGTCCGCACCATCAACACGGTGGGATTGAAATCCCCGCCAACCTCAAGCCGCTAAACGGCAGGAAGTGCCGCGCGTCGCGACACGTTTTCCAGTATTCTGCCGCTTATGCTCATCGGCAGTATCAATGGCGTGCTTGTCCATCTCGGACACGCCCTCGTCCTGGTATTCCTCGCGGTGGCCTTGCTCGCCCTGGCCCGCGTTGCATTCGAGTTCACGACCTCCTTGGACTCAACCAGCGAACTGGTCGACCATCCCAACACCGCCTTTGGGATCTACCTGGCAAGTTTCCTGTCAGGAACGGCAATCGCGCTGGCCGGCACCATCTTTGGTCGACACGGTGCCCCACTGCTCCCGGCGTCCGCTGCCATGTTCTCCGAGGGTGTGCTTCTGATTGTGCTGATGAGACTTGGGATCGGAGTCAACGATCGACTGGTACTAACAGGTTTCAGCCTCGCTACCGAAATCTCGTCCGACCGCAACTGTGGCGCCGCTTTCTGTGTGGCGGGCTCCTGCCTGGCCACAGGATTGATTCTCAACGGGTCCCTGACCGGTTACAGCGACGGGCTCGTCAACGGCCTGCGCGACACGGTGATTCTCTGGACCATCGGCCAGGTGATCCTGCTCATCGGAGCAATTCTCTACCGCCGATTGTGCCGCTTCGACATTCACCAACTGATCCAGTTTGATGACAACGCCGCCGCCGGACTGAGATTTGGAGCATTCCTTGTCGGACTCGGGTTGGTCATCCGGGGCGCCCTGCTCCGGGCCCCGATGACTGAAGTCTCTCACGCAATCCAGACACTCGTACTGGCCATTGGCGGCCTGCTTGCCTTTGCCCTGTTTTATCCGATCGGCCGCCACCTGGTGCTCTGGAGACATTCCAACCATGACGAGGTCGACATGCGGGGCAACATGTCAGTCAGTGTCGTCGATGCGGCCGCAACGCTCTCGGTGGCACTCCTGATTGCACACGCCATCGAGCGGACGCTGGGAGAAATGGCAACCCATGCGACCTGACAAGTCAAAACGCCGCCGCCACTCGGATCGACGCCATTGTCGGCAGTGGCTTGCGATCCTGATGGTCGTGTTTCTCGGATTGTCGCTGGCAACCGACGCCTGGGCACGAGCTGGCGGTGGTGGTGGATTCAGTGGTGGTGGAGGAGGAGGAGGGAGTTTTGGAGGTGGAGGAGGGGGCTTCAGCAGTTCGAGCTATAGCGGAAGCAGCTACAGCGGGAGTGGTGGTGGCGGGGGTTCCAATTCGCCCGCCGCTGTGGCCATCGGTTTTGCCTGCCTGATCATCATGTTTATTTCCATGGTGGTACAAACTTATTCCGGCTCGCGGGGTCGAACCGGTCGTCCCGCACCATGGTCCCCACCGGGCGAACATTTCAAGAACCTGGCCAAGCTGTACGAGGTCGACTCCTCCTTCGACTGGGATTCTTTCCAATTCCGGATCGAGCAGGCTTTTCTCCAGGTCCAGGACGCGTGGCAAAAGCAGGAACTGGCCCCAGTCCTGCACTACATCTCAGACAGTATCTACGAACGATTCTCGTTACAGATTGCCGAGCAGATCCGCGCCGGTTACCGGGACCACATGCCACAGATTGATGTCCTGACCGAACGCATGGGCCTGTCCTCGGTCCAGATCACCGACCATTTCGAAATCATCGATGTCAGCATCACCTGCAGCGCTATCGACTACCGTGTTTCACTGAAAACGAAAAAACCGCTGGGCAGTACCAACACGACCCCCGAGTCCTTCGTGGAGATCTGGTCGTTCATTCGGCGCCGCGGTGTCAAATCGACACCCAATGGACGCGGGCTTTTTGAAGGAAACTGCCCCAACTGTGCAACGGCACTCGAATTGAACCAGGTCGGAGCCTGCGCATCCTGCGAGGCCGTTTTGCGGAATGGGGATTACGACTGGGTGCTGGCCGAGATCACGCAGGCCAGCGTCTGGCGTCCCAGGACGCTGGATCACGCCGCCCCCACCATCGCCTCCTACCGGGCAACTCATGACGCCGGCTTCACGATGCAACATATCGAGGATCGCGCCTCGGTCATTTTCTGGCGCAAGGTGCTCTCGGACAGGGAATCATGTATCGATCCATTGAGAAAAATGGCCACCGCAGCGTTCTGCAACGACTACGAAGTCACCCTCAACGACGTCGCCACCATGGGCCACCGAGAGATCTGGCACGACTGTGCCGTCGGGTCAGTCGACTGTCTGGGCGTCATCTGCGACGGCCAGGCCGACTTCACGCTGCTGAAAATCCGGTGGGCAGGCAACAAACATCGTCTTCTGGCCGACGGATCACTTGAAGATCTCCACGAATGGAATCGCCTCAATTCGCTATTGGTACTGACACGAAACGCCGGTGTCCGTTCCGATCTCAACCGCACCATCACATCGGCGCACTGCCCCTCCTGCGGTGCCCCCGAATCAGACATCACCTCACACGCGTGTGAATTCTGCAACCAGGTCGTCAACGACGGCCGATTCGACTGGGTGCTCCACCACTGGCTGCCATTGCATTCGGAATTGGCCGTCGCATGGAAGGCAAAGCTGGCCGACTCAGTGACCACCGGCCAGCCGACTTCACCTCAACCCAACCCCTCTCTCACGGATGCACTCGACTGGGCGGTGCAGGCTGTCGTCGCGGACAAAAACATCAGCGTCGAGGAAAACCTGGCCGTACTCGGACTGGCCGCCAGGCAGGGCATCTCCCATCAACAGGCCCAATCACTGGTCAACCAGGCCACACAGAACAAACTCACCCCCCCCACTCCGTCCAGCAGACAAGAGGGACGCGCCTGGCTCACGATTGTCACAGATGTTGTGGTCGCCGATGGGATTGTTCAGGACGCGGAGAGGGAGGTCCTGCAGTCACTGGGGCAACACCTCGAGATGAGCTCCTACGACATCAACCTGTTGCTGGCCAAGAGGCGGTCCAGGCAACATCGACGCGAACGATCCCGTCGTCGGCATTCTCCCGATGTTTCTACTTGAAGCGAAAACCGTACAGGTCCGCATCCTGGACCACGATGAACAACCGAACGGTTTTCCCCATCAGTGACTCGAGGGTCGCCTGCTTGAATTGCACATCGTGCTCGATGCAGTTCGATCGAATCTCCACGCAATCGCTCACGCCAAAACCTTTTTCCAGGTGCGAGCGTTCCCAGCGATCCTTGACCATGTAATGCGGCAACGTGGCGCGAAATGGCCAGTTGCCCTGCTTGTGGGGGATCACCTTGTCGATCCCAATCCCCACCATCACACGCCCCCGGCTGGCATCGACATTCAACTGCAATCTCTTGCCCGTCACGCGAACCGGCTTGGTGATCAGGATCTGCGGAATGTTGTGCGCCTGAAGGCTCACGTAACGATTGTGCTTCTGGGTGTACAGCACTCCTTCGATTTTGCTGCCGTCCCGGTCGTGGTAGTACCCGGAGCCCGTGGCGTGATCGCCGTTGTACTGGCTGCAATAGAACCAGTCCTCGTCTCCTTTCCGTAAAGGAGGACACACGATCCGCACCATCCGGTCTTCGCTGTCCTGCTCGGTTCCGTGCCGGATCCACGGCCGGCGGCTCACCGAACGGTCCCAGCTCCGGCCACCGTCGCGACTGGTGGCCAATCGCAGTTCCATCGTGCCCTTCGAAACACTCTTGCCAATCAACCCCTCGTCAGTCGTCGGACGGTTGTGTCCATCCTCATACAGCTGAGCGTTGGAGTGGGTGCGATCGCCCTTGAACCACTCGACGAAACCCAGCACCATCCCCTCGACGTGAATCGACATCAACCCGTACACCTCGTCGAAACTCCGTGGGTCACTCGAATCGTCGCAGTCGGGGTAGAAATAGTGGTTGAGAGTCCAGTTCTTGAGATCTTTTGAAGCGTACCGACCAGCACACCGGATGGGCGGATGGTTCGGGGCCTGCCGCATGTAAACCCACTCCTTGCTCGTATCGTCCCAGAATTCCAGTGCGTTGTAGTGGCTCGGCTTCATGCCTCCGGTTGGCTTCAACGTCTTCCGCCAGTCCGGATCCCCGACAAAATCGGGGGTTTCGGCGGCGAAGACCAGGGGGGCACCAACTCGAAACGAGTCGGTCATGGCAAATCGCTTGCTCATGTCTGTCACGTTGCCGTGCAGGACCAGGTCGCGGGGATGCCCGGTNGGAACCAGGTTGTTTTTCTTACCTTGCCCCGACGATACACCCAGCGGCAACCGTGGATGGGCATGGATCGTCGTCGGTGCATCGACCAACCCCAGCGACGGCTTCTGCCAGTGCAGCCCATCCTTGCTCACCGCGTAGGCCATCGTGTTGTGATAACCACCACCTCGGTTTCGCCACAACGCNTGGTAATAGCACTCGTAGGTTCCATCGGCTCGTCGACCGACATACATCGGTGTCACACCGAATGTCTCCCAGGGCTTGTCAGCCTTGAGAACAACCCCACGTTTGCGGGGATGATGCAGCACACGACGAAATCCCGTGCTCCTTGTGATCGAGTGATTGTCCAGGAACAGATGCCAGTGAGGTTCCTGTCGAGGATCGGTGACAGTCTCAACCTCACGTGACACATCCTGATCTCCACCACTGGAGGGTTTCAGGATGAACACCTCGGCCAGCCCCAAAGATTGGTCAGGACCAAAATTGTTGATGTTCTCGAGCCGGACGTATCGACTGCGTGTCCCGCTGGGGAACCGGAAGACAACATCCGGCCGGCGGCCCTGCACCTGGCCGATGTCGGGAAAGACGATCTGTTCCCGAACGCCGCTTTCATAATCCACCTGCCCCAACTTCCCTCCCGTCGTGGTCACGCTGGATGTCCGCAGTCGCAGTTGCTTCACCCGTCGTCCAACCTCCGGGCCATCATTCCAGTTCCAGATCCAGAGTTCCGAGAGTTCCGTCACCGCGGGCAATTCGAATTCCAGCCAGGCATCCTTGTGTTTGCCCTTGGCCGTCATCCACATTCCTCGCGGCTTGACCAACCCCTTGGCTTCTTCCCGATACCAATCATGTCCCGGGAACCTGGCCTGATCGGCCGAAACACATCCNGGATACCCAATCAACCCAAATGAGCCATTGCTCCCCGTCCTGGCATCAAACGTTGCGGCACCCAGCCGCAACGTGTCGACATGCCACTTCGGCTTGTCACCCCCGACTCCCAGGCTGGATGACGCCCGCACGGCCCTGGGGACGATCACCTCACCAGCNTCGGCCCACGTGCAGCCCAACAGCACTGCCAGCAGCAAGCAGCCGCCCCGTCGTGATCGTTGTACCGGGCTNTCCATCGACACGTTCTCCTCGGCAGGAAATCCACACGACCGCATCGAGGCAGTCTCACCCCAATTGCGCCGCTTCAGGCAGTCGCCACTCGCATCGCGTACAGATCGGCCGACTTCAGCACGAACCGAAATCGAATGGCCTTCCCCTGCAGGCTGGACAGGTCGCTGCCCCCCTTCCACACGACCTCGCGATCCACCGTGTCTCCATACACTTCGTGGCAGTCTTTCAGTGCAAAGCCGGNCACTGCGGTCCCGTCAGGACGCTGCAGTTCTACGAGAATCGAACCGACCGCCGATGTGGCGAAGTTCAGCCGCAATTGCTTGCCGGTGAAACGCAACGGCCGGGTCACCATCTCGCCACCCGACATCGGGGCGTTGATCGACACGAATCCATCCAGCCGCAACGTGTACCGTCTCAACGTGCAACTGGTCCCCGTCCACCCCCCCTCCTTGCCGTAAAATGACAATTCACGAGCGGCGCCGGGCAAATCCGATTTCGTTTCGACCGGCTGCGATGCCATGCCGAGGTGACTGTAGTTCCACGTGTCCGGCCGNTCCGGGCCCGGCGGAATGAANGCNTCATTCCATCGCTTGAAATGCACTCCATCCCGACTGAACATGACCTGGGCCTCGGTCAGCCCCATCCCATACCGCTCATGCGCTTCGGAACGCATTTCACGATGCTCGCGTTCGGGAAGTGCCCGCATCGACGGATTCCAGCCCCGTTCGACATACCTCATCGGAAAGCCGACCAGGATATGTGGTGCCCGGTGATACGAACTCACCTGGTTGGTATACATCTNCTCCTCGGGAGAATCCTCGTAGGTGAGGTCGGTCGCGTCCTTCCAATGGAAAAAGTCGTCCGAGGTGGCCGTACGAATGGCCCTCACNCCCGCGGGCTTCCAGACCTTGGCCGTCGTGATGCCCTTGGTAAATATTCGATAGTAGGCCCGATAACATCCGGCTTCGGCATCCCAGAACGCCAGGTTCTGCGAGTCGAATGCTCCCTTGTTGATCACCGGCTCCTTTTTCAACAGCCGCCAGGTGACCGCGTCGGGCGAGGCAAACGCAAACAAGCCTCCTTCGCGCATCGTCCCACCAAGTGCCTTGTATTTCTGGTCGGCCGGACATCCCGGGCGAGAATCCAGAAACGGTGAGAAGTTGTGGGTCCCCACCCCCTCCCAGATGATGTTGTTTTTCTTGGCCCCCTGGAATTTCACGAGTCCCAGCGACGGCTTCTTCCAGTGAATTCCGTCACGACTCTCNGCGTAACAGTAAAACTCGGGATGTTGGTTCAAGATCAACCGCCCACCGACGACAGCCAATTGTGCTCCGCGGTAGTACATCCGGTAGAGATCACCATCCTGGAAGACCGNGTGATACCCACANCTGGTNCCTTCCCANGGAGNGTCGTGNNCCAGTGACAACTCGCGGGTCACCGGGNTGTGCAACTGCTGCCTGGCCGCACCGGTCATTCGTTCAATCAGGTGCTCGTCGACAAACAACTCNCGACGTGACCCGATNGAAACNACCTTGGNTGGNTTTGCCTTGGGGGCNGCAGACCACTGATTGAGATGAGGTCGNCTTCNGAAACNGCTGCCGCGGCGGCACCAACTCCNACCGAAGCTTTCAGAAANGACCGACGGTTGACATCATTTTCCGGCNCGNGATGTGAAGACATGTCAAAAGCTCCNTGGTATGGCATTTCGTTAAAAATTGTATGAGATGTGCGGGTAACATGCAGCGAACCATCGCACTCCACGGAAACAGTTGACCATGGTCGGACACAGGCACTTCTCCCGGATTCTCCATTTTCGGACAACCATCGCGGTCTCAGTCGCCATGCTGACGCTGCCGCCGCTTACCGCCGAAGGCCAGATCCGCCTCTCACAAGCGACGGGACAACAGGGCATGGTTGTCACGGTCAGCCCACCGGCCACGCGGGTCGGACTCGAGATTCTCCGCCAGGGCGGAAATGCCGTCGACGCGGCGATCGCCGTGGAATTCGCTCTGGCTGTCACATGGCCTGAAGCGGGCAATATCGGTGGAGGCGGATTTATGATGGTCCATCCCGAGCCGTCCCACCCCGGCCGCAAGGTCGTCTGCATCGATTACAGGGAAGTTGCTCCACGCCGATCCACCGAAACGATGTTCCGCCCCGATGACGGCCGACACACCCACAAGATTGTCGGAGTCCCCGGAACCGTCCACGGGATGGTGACCGCTCACCGTCGGCACGGCTCTGTCAAATGGAAGCGTCTGCTCGCACCGTCCATCCTTCTTGCCCGGGACGGTTTTGAAATCGATGCGGCTCTCGCCCGATCCATCAACCGGGTACTCGGATACAGGAGCGTGCAGGAAGGGCCACAACACCAGGAACTGGTCCGCGTGTACGGCAAACCCGACGGGACACAGTGGCAGAAGGGCGATCGCCTGGTGCTCCCCGACCTGGCCCGCACGCTCAAACGAATAGCCGACAAGAAAGACGACGGTTTCTACGACGGGCGGGTCGCGAAACTGATCGAGGAAGAAATGCTCCGCGGCGGTGGCCTGATCAACCGTCGCGATCTGAACGACTACCGTGCCCGCGTCCGGCCAGCCGTACACGGCACCTTCCGTGGCCATGACGTCTACGGCGCCCCTCCGCCCAGTTCCGGTGGCACGTGTGTGGTCCAGATGCTCAATGTCCTGGAGCAACTCGACCTGCGTACCCACCCGCGCTACTCGGCTCGCAACCTTCACCTCGTGGCCGAGACAATGAAACGGGCCTTCTGCGACAGAGCCCGTCACCTTGGCGACGCAGACTTTGTCAACATTCCCGGCCACCTCGTCACCAAGGACTATGCCAAAACACTGGCGGCCGCAATTTCTATCGACAGGGCGACACCCAGCGAACAACTCGCCCCCGAAATCCGGATCGCCGACGAATCCCCCCAAACGACTCACTTCTCCATTGTCGATTCCCACGGCATGGCGGTCTCGAACACCACCACACTAGAAGGCAGTTGGGGCGCAAGAATCGTCGTCCGTGGTGCCGGATTTGTGCTCAACAATGAAATGGGTGACTTCAACTGGTTTCCCGGACACACCGACCGAGCCGGACGCATCGGCACCACGGCGAACCGCATTCGCCCCGGCAAACGGATGCTCAGTTCACAATCCCCCACCATCGTGGCTCGTGACGGCCATCCGGTTCTGGTCACCGGCAGCCCCGGCGGCCGGACCATCATCAACACCGCGTTGCAAATGGTCCTGGCCGTGGTCGAATTTGGTGAGGATCTGCCAACGGCCATGCTGGCCCCGAGAATTCACCACCAGTGGCTGCCCGACAGGCTGATCATCGAGACCCACAGCGACCGGCTCTCCGCTGATGCCATCAAGGCGCTCCAGTCGATGGGCCACCGGATCTCGAAACGCTCGNGGCGCAGCTACCAGGGGGACGCTCACTCGATCGCAATTGACCCCCACAGCGGTCGGCTGCACGGTGTCGCCGACTGGCGCCGCAACGGCCTGGCCGCCGGTTTTTAGCCGTCTTGATCGCCAACGACCTCGGGCTGTCGAGGCAATGCCACCACCGCCACTATTATCCCCAACAGGATCAAGGCGGCGCAAACGCCAAAACTGACACGGAATCCCAGTGCCGCGCTCGTCATCTCTCCCATCTGCCACCCGGCTTCCTTGACCGACTCGGCGATCGANCCAAACAGGTACCCCGTCGGTGCCGCCGGAACCATCAGCAACGTCACAAANGCCATATTGCGTCGAATGTCATTCGGGCGTGATGCCGAAAGAATGTAGTTGGGTGCATAAACACCGATCAATTCACCGGCNCCATACAGTCCGAAAGCCACAAGGTAGGCGGTTCCCGTGGCAAAGATCGCCCAGACCTGTGCCANCAGGAAAATGATTGCCGTCGCCACCATCCCCTGGCGGGGGTGTGAACGAGTCAGCAACCAACCAAGAACGGCACCAGCCAGCACCTTGAAGCCGAAACGCAACGCGTTCTGCATGCCGGCAAATTTCGCCGGCTCCTCACCGAGGACCTCGGGCGTGTACAGGTTCATGTTCGATGGAATCGTGTTGCCGGAATACACCAACACGGTCACCACCGTTGCCAACAGCAACACTCGCTGGGTCAATATCGGACGGAAGTGATACAGGAACGCTGCCGCCGACAGGGCGGCCGCAGCATATCCCCCGTACTTGTATACCGGTGTCTCCAGGAATTCCCCGGATTGGACCAGCCCGATCGACACCACCATCAGGGGCAAGCCCGCCAACAAGCCCACGACTTTTCCAACCGGTTCGCGCCCCGGCTCCAGTTCGACCGGGGGCAGCTTGAAGTACCATGCGAAGACCGCCGCGACNAGCATCACCGGCCCACCACAAGCAAACAGCATCACGAATCCGCCGAGCCCTCCGGCCCCCTGGTATTCGAGACCGAAGAAGGTCCCCCCCAGCAACAGCGTTTGAACATACGACCCAATAACAGCCAGCACGGGACCGGCACCGAACGCCAACCCCAATGCCAGCCCCCGCCTTTTCCCGTCCGACCCACGTCCGATCATCTCCCAGAGCAAGGCTATCGCCGTTGGCCCGGCCGCTCCGGACACGGCTCCCTGAAGGATGACCACTCCAATTTTGAAAGAATTCGAAACCGGCATCGACAACACGACCGCCGTGACAACCAGCATGGTCGCCGTCGAGGCATAACACGCACTCAGGTTGCGACGCAGGGAACCAACCCCCGGCGACAGCCACGCCAACAGGACAGGCATCGCCGTGAAGGCAAAGTACAATGTGGCAGGCAGGTTGGCCACGCGGGCGTCGGCCCCCAATTTCTCACACAGGGACGCCTGGGTGATCCCGACGTAAAGAACCGGAGCCGCCAGGTATTGCATCCCCGTGCAGAGGGCGAAAAGGACCAGGTTCCTCAACTGGACCGGTTTAGCCAGCGGGCACCGCTCCGCTTCGTTTTCGATCGGTTCTTTCGCTGGTTCGTCCATCGNTTCTCTGTGTTGCTTGGCCTGGGAATCAAAGCGGCAGCGAGACAACCTGCCCCGACTGGGCTGACCGCAGGCACGCCTCGCAGATCTCTACCGCCTTACGACCTTCCAGTCCACCAACATGAGGTGGCCGTTGTTCCCGGATGCTGTCGACAAAATCCTGGATCACTCCGGCATGGGGAAACAATCGAATGGGTGATTTTGGCTCCTTGAGATAATCGAACCGTTCGGGCTCATAGACCCGTTCCCACGACTCACCTTTGCCAACGTCAAGAAACTCGAAGTTCTCCAGGTCGAACATCGCATCCCGACCAAAGACCTGGAACCGCACCTCGCTGGCGGGAAGGCTNGGAGCCGGCAATTCGGCGGTAATCCACATGTGCGCCTGGATGCCGTCCTCGAAGCCAATCTGAGCCATCACCGACAGGTTGGGCGCATCCAGATCGCTGAACGTGGTCGACTGGGCGTAGACGCTGACGACTTCCCGGCCGGTCAGCCATCTCAGAAAATCGGTGTTGTGTGACGCCATGCCCATAAAGAGGCCACCGCCGGAGGCGTCGAACATCCATTGTCGATCGGCAAACAGTTCGCGGGTCGTTGGCAGTGGAAACGCCGAGACCGTCCGCATCATCTGGATCGGNCCGATCACNCCNTCGTCNATCANNGCCTTGGCCTTCATCGTGATCTTNCGNTATCGCTCGGTCTTGACCACGGCGAGNTTCACNCCGGCCGNTTCNCAGGCNGCGATCATCTCNTCGCACTCGGCNATNGTCGGCGCCATCGGTTTCTCGGCCANCACGTGCTTNCCGGCAGCNGCCGCCTTGCGGGTCAGTTCGGGCCGATCCTGGTCGGGTGTGGCCAGCACCACTGCGTCGACATCGGCTCGTGCCAGCAACGCATCCACATCCGGCTCGGCCGGCACGCCGCAATCGAGAGCCAGTGCCGGTGCCCGGCTGCCTCCGGCAATCGCCACAAGGTGGCATCCCTCGGTATGGTTCGCCACGGATTCACTGTACGTGATTCCCATGAAGCCACTGCCGATCACCCCCACGCCAACACTGTCCATGACTGCCCCGTCTTAATCCTTGATCCTGATCTCCACCCGATCCAACACCGGGTACCGGTCGCCGTTGTCGCATCTGAATGTGGCACGGTACTGCAGAACCCGATCACCGGGCAACAGTGTGAACTTCCTGCCACGCACCGGCTTCCAGGTCTGCTCCTTCAACTGCTTCGCATTTGCGGCCGACCGCACTGCTATCGACAGTCCACCGCCACGAGGAACATCGGCCTCAATGCGCACGCGCCCGCGACCTGCCGATTCGTTCCATTCCCACACCCGGGATTCGAACGTCTCGCGGTAACTCCGATCCATCACGTTGCCGATGTCGAGTGCCCACATCAGGTGAGTCCCGTTGGTGGGCAATCGGGTCACCCTTGGCGAGCGAAAACGACGCCCGTCGTTGTAAAAAACTCGAGAAAACGCACGGTGATTTCCATGCCGCGTGTGACACGCGACGGCAAGGTCAATCAGTCCATCACCGTTGAAGTCACCGGCAAGAGAATCGTTGACCGAGTCACAAAACAGCGTCGATCGCCGCCGCGTGTGAAATCCCTCCTCGCTGCCCCAGTAAATGTGGCATGCCAGGTCTTCACGAGTCAGTTCACCACTGTGCTGCGGAGAAAAAATGTCGAGATGTCCATCACCGTCAAAGTCGGCCACCGTTCGACCGAGGGGTGAAAAGCCCGGCAACCACTGAGAATTCGACTGCTGAAAACCCAGACGCCTATCTCCCCAGAAGATCCGGCTTCCCATGTCCCGAACCACCGAGACCGGATCAGCATACGTCCCCGCAAACAGGTCAACCTGCCCGTCCCCGTCCAGATCCGCGGCACTCATCCCGAGCACACCGGCCAGATTCAACCGCGAAGATCGATCGACAGAGAACCCTTCGCGGTGCCCCCACAGGATGCGTATCGTGTGTTCGGACCGAGAACCGTGTGCAATGTCCAGCCAGCCGTCGTCATTGAAATCGGCAATGACGTGCTCCTGCGAATACCCCGGCTTGTTGATTATCACCCGGCGTCCCGTGCCATATCCCGTTGAGCTACCGTAGTAGACGAACAACCGGTCACTTTCACCGGGTTCCTCGGGCGCAAACGCCTCAAGCACCAGATCCAACCGACCGTCGCGATCCAGGTCAGCCACGCTACTTGTGCCCAGGTAGTGCTCATGGATCACCGACCGGCGTTTTTCCAGGTCGAATCCATCCGCACCACCCCAGAATATGTTTGCTCCCAGGTGAGCTTCGCCGGCCCCGCCACTGTGTGAATGCCCGGAGTTGAGCAACACGAGATCGACAAACCCGTCGGCATTCAAGTCCGCAGCGCTCGACTCGTAACCACTTTGAAACGGAATCTTCCAGACCCGCTTCGGATCGAACCCCTCCCGCCCTCCCCAGTAAACGTGAACGGGAACGGCCTCGTCGTAACGACCTCCAATGCTGTTGCAGAACACCGCCCGGCCTGGCCGCCTCCCGGGCTCGGCGGAGGCAATCGCCACATCGGTTGTCCCCGATGTCCGGAAACCTCCGGCCACCTCTCGGAAGCCCCGACGGCCATCGCCCAGCCAAACGCGAGATGCCCCATTGAAGGTCCCCTTCCCCTGGTGCACGGCAACGGCGAGGTCCGTGTGTCCATCTCCATCCAGGTCACCGATCGCCGAGGCGACAGCAGCCGGTGCCGCCAATCTCAGTTGACGACCGCGAGAAAACAACGGCCCGGCATCGCCGGATTTTTGCCCCCAGAGCACGATCACCGCATCACGAGCCCCTTGCCCGGCACCTGCCTGTTCCCCTCCCGACGCCCGTGCGGAACTGAAGCGAGTCAGCACCAGGTCGGGTGCACTGTCCCGATCCACACGTCCCACCACAACCTGCGAGGCGGCATGGCCCGAGATCGACTCGACCGGACGCCACGTTTTCTTGTCACCGGAGCGGACCACGAACAACTGGTCGCCGGAGGTCCCAACCACCAGGTCCGGCCGGCCATCGCCATCGGCATCTCCCCCGGCCACGCACAACCCGGTGGCTGCCGGAAGCACAACCTCGTGCCGCTCCGTTTCGGACCAGAACACCACCACCTTTCCATCAGTTCGCAAAACGGCGAGATCAACGGCTCCATTGCCGTCGAAATCCGATGAGGTCAATTCCGCAGCCTGTTCGACTCCGAGGTCGACGAAATTGGCTGCCGAGAACCCAAGCCGTCCCCCTCGAAACACGCGAACGATGCGACCGGCGGGCTGGCCAACTCGCCAGCGAACACTCCCGAGCACCGCTATATCGGGCCAGCCATCATGATTCAGGTCGACGATTCCCACGCTGGCTGCTGCGTGCATCGGCAACCCACTGGTCACTCTTCTCCCCGACCACCCATCGACATTGCCCCAGGCTATCGAAAGGAAACGACGAGGATGATGCACACCGATTCCGTTGGGACAAAAGACAGCATCCAGGTGCCCGTCCTTGTTGAGGTCTCCCAGTACGACGCGCTGTGACCCCTCGACGGGCAGTTCCCGGCTCGCCGTCGACGTTTTGCTCTCAACTGTACCGACAGTGGCCGGCAGCATCTGGTAGGTGTCATGGGTGCAGTTGAACACCAGGTCCAGATGCCCATCCCCGTTGATGTCGAAACGGTTGATCGTCCTCACGGTCCCATCACGTGCCACATACAAATTGGCGCCGCCGCCACCGAGACGTCCAGCCGCAAACTGGCCGAAGGCGTCGTCCACCATCTGCATCGGGCCGTCTGCCCGACATTCGACTGTCCCCAGCAACAATCCAACCACCAGAAACAGTTGACCACACATTCGCCACCCGTCACCCCAGACACCTTGCATCGCTGCCCCCTCTGATTGCTCACGCCCAGACGAGTTCCAGTCTACGACTCCGTCTTTCTGCAATCACCTCTTGCTGCCCACGAATGCCAGTCCCTGTCCAGAAAACTGGCCTTAAGTGATCGTCCAAGGGTAAACTAGTCCCTCGTTGCCGACTTGACCGGCAGCCCGTGTCGCTTCTTCACCGCCTTCAATTTACCAGTCATGATCACGGTCCTCGGCAATTCCGACTCGACCTGCCAGGGTGTCAACCGGCGGCGCTGGTTGCAGATTGGCGGTGGTTCGGTTTTCGGGGCGCATGCGGCGATGGCTCGCGCCGCGGAATCGGTTGTCTCTGTTGGCAACAACCAACGGACCGACGGGAAGGCCAAGGCTGTTCTCTTCGTGTTTCTTTACGGCGGGCCAAGCCAACTCGACACTTTTGACATGAAGCCGGATATTCCCCGGGCGTACCGGGGACCATTCGAGGTGATCGATGCGGCCACCCCCGGGTTGCGGATCTGTGAACATCTGCCACGGCTTGCGGCACGCAGTGATCGGTACGCGACCATCCGCACTGTCACGCATCCGCAAAACGACCACAACGGCACACACTTCATCCAGACCGGTCGCACTGTCCCTCCCGCCAACCGGGGCTCCGCCGGGGTGGCCGCAACCAATGTCGATTGGCCCGCCTTCGGTTCGGTCGTTTCCTATCTCGACCACAAGGCGTCACCGACAGGGCAATTGTCTTTCCCCCCCTACGTCTACCTGCCTCAACGACTGGGCCATTACGCCGGGTATGACATTCTCGGTCAATACGCCGGCTGGCTCGGCAAGGCCTATGATCCGATGGCGACGGCCATCCCCAAGAAACATGCACTCGACAACCCCTTCTTCCGTGACTGCACCGACCAGGAACTGGACTTTCGCCTCACCGGCCTGGACCCTCTTCCCGGCATCACGCTCGACCGACTCAACACACGACAGCGACTGCTCGAACAACTGGAGATCCGACGTCGGGCAATCGACACGTCACCGGCCACTCGTGCGTACACCGCACAACAACAACAGGCTCTCAGCCTGATGCAATCCAGCGACATCGCCCGGGCATTCGACATCCGTGAGGAACCCGACCGTCTCCGCGACACCTACGGCCGCAACCTGTTCGGACAGTCCCTGGTGATAGCTCGACGACTGATCGAACACGGCGCCCGGTTTGTCACGGTGGGCTGGGACATGACCGTCCGGGGCGACGACACAACAAGCTGGGACAGCCACCGCGAACTCACTCGCATCAATCGCGACCATCTGCTTCCCGGTCTCGACGTGGGGCTTTCGGCCCTGCTCGACGACATGGGCAACACCGGCCTCCTGGACGAGGTCCTTGTCATGACCGGTGGAGAAATGGGACGCACACCGAAATTCGAAAACAGGGGATCCCAGGACGGTCGCGACCACTGGTCATACTGTTTTCCGATGCTGCTGGCCGGAGCGGGCGTCCGTGGCGGCCTGATCCACGGTGTCTCCGACAAGCACTCGGCTTACCCCGCCGAATCGCCCGTCACTCCTGCCGACCTGGCAGCCACCGTCTACCATTCGCTGGGCATCTCGCCCGACACCCGCATTCCCGACTCCCAGGACCGCCCCACGCCACTGGTCGAAAATGGCAAGGCCCTGGCCGCGTTGTTCGAGTAACGCCGCACTGGCCAACCTGCTCATTTCCCAAGGGGTGTGTCCACGGCAATCACCCACCAGGCCACCGGCCCGGCGTTGTCGGTGGCAAAGCGTTCCAGCAAACCATCATCCAGGATACGGAACGATGCGATCCGGCCGCTCGACTCGCCGGCAGCGTACAGGTAGCGACCGGTGGGATCGATCGTGAACGACCGGGGAGTTTTCTCGGTTGGCACCTGGCCCAGCGACGTGGCCCGGCCGGTTTTCGGATTGACCGAAAAACACGCGATACTCTGGTGCCCACGATTGGCGACATAGACAAACTTCCCGTCCGGCGTGATCTCGCAACGTGCCGTCGCGTTCTTCGCCCCATCAAACCCCTTGGGCAGACTGCTGAGCGTCTGCAACGGCTTCAATTTTCCCGAGCGACCATCAACGGCGTAAACTCCCAGCGAATCACCCGCCTCGTTGCTGGTGTATGCCCATCGATCGCTGGGGTGCATCACGAGGTGACGAGGATGCTCACCCGGAGGTCGAGCCACAAACGGTGGATCCAAAGCCCGCAACCGCCCATGGTCCCGATCGAAACTGAACTGATGAATGCGATTGCCACCGGTATGTGGCACGAAGACAAAACGGTCCTTCGAATCGATTGCCACCCCGTGAGCCTTGTCCGCCGTGGGAATCGTCTGCAACGGCTTCTCGGAAATTCGCCCCTGCCCGTCGACGGCATGAACGGTGACCTTGTCCGAAACGTAATAGGCCGAGATCAGGAATCGTCCCGTTGAATCCGGTTGCATGAACGCCGGGTCCTCACCTCCTGCCACGACACTCAACGGTGTCAGTTTTCCGTTGGCCGGATTGATACGAAAACTGGCCAATTCGCCGGTGGACCGATAGGACACGAACAACGTGCGGCGGTCCGGGGACACATTCATGTGTGCCGGTTCGGCCGGAGTCTTGATCACGTCGAGTTGCACCAATTTCCCCGAGACAGGCATCCTCATGTACGTCAGGATTTTCTTTTCCCGCAACAAAGACGCAAACAGCCACGAAACCGATTCGGCCATGGCCAGTGTTGGCCCGACCCCCAGCACAACAGCGAGTGCAACGGGGAACAACCTGGAAACAGTCAGTCGGCGTGTCATGGTCACCCCTCGTGTCAGACCAATTTCATTTTGGGGCACCTCGCAGTGACCCCTCGGCAGATTATCCTCAAGAAATTCAGTCACGTCGAGTCGACCGACCGGGACGGTCGTGGTTGCGTCGTCTCATCGATTGCCCGAGAATCTGGCCATGTTGCATCTCGCGACAAGAAACGGCCTCTTCCGGACCATTCCGACCAATCGTGAGTCGATGCATTCCGTCACCTCCATTGCCACTGTTTTCGCCTCGCTCCTGATCACCACCGGTATCATCGGAGCCGAACCCGGCGGCCGCGTTTCGTTTCAACGCGACGTGGCACCGCTGTTTCGCACAGCGTGCGTCGGATGTCACAACAGCAGCGACCCCAAGGGAGGGTTTGACCTGGGAACCGCCAAGACGGCTTTCCAGCCGGGCGACAATGGCCCTCGAATCGTGGCCGGCCAACCTCTGGCCAGTATCCTGCTCGAACGGCTGACCGATGGCACGATGCCTCCAAAAACCGAGACGGTGCGTCCGACCCCAGCCCAGGTCGCCAAGGTCAAACGCTGGATCACGCAAGGCGCCCCGTGGCCAAAATCCCAAGAGATCGATCGGTATGACGTCACCACTGATCGCTGGGCCGGACGCGACTGGTGGTCGCTGCAACCGATCCGAACCCCGTTGCCTCCTCGCGCCATTGGGCCCCAGACCGCAAACGCCATCGACCAGTTCATTGCAGCGAAACTGGCTGAACACAACCTGTCTCCCAATCCCCCAACCGACCGGCGTCGATTCTTACGTCGCGTGACCTTTGACCTGCTCGGCCTACCGCCCACCCCACGGCAAATGGCCGACTACCTCGCCGACACCGCGCCCGGCGCCGACGAACGCCTGGTGGACCGCCTGCTCGCTTCGCCTCACCACGGCGAACGCTGGGGACGCCATTGGCTGGACGTGATCGGCTACACCGAAAGTGACGGATTTGAACACGACAAGTTTCGTCCTCATTCGTGGCGATACCGTGATTATGTCGTCAACAGCATCAACGACGACCTGCCCTATGACGCATTTGTCCGCCAACAGATTGCCGGTGACGTCCTGGACACACCCAGCCGAACCAGCATTGCTGCCACCGGATTTCTCGTCTCCGGAGAGTGGGATGAAGTTCAGCACGTGGGTGCCAGCAAGAGCGAAATGCGACGGGCCCGTGAAGAAGAACTGGCTGAAATGATCGGCACCGTCTCCGGTACGTTCCTGGGACTGACGGTTCATTGCTGCCGATGCCACGACCACAAGTTCGACCCATTGCCACAAACCGACTACTACCGCATTCGAGCGGTCTTTGACGGCGTCGACCACAGTCGAGGCAGCGCGCCGGGCAACCGATCCATCTTGCCACAAAGAGAAGCCCAGCAACTCCAACGGGAAAAACTCCCGCTGGTCAGTCGGCAGAAATCGCTCCAGGCGAAACTGGCCAAGATCCGCCAATTGCTCCCCGGAGACGCAATCCTCAAAACTGCCGGCAAGGCCGAACAGATCCTGGTCACTGGCAAACACGGAAAAGCACTCAACGCTGCAAGAACCCACGCCAGCCTTCCTTCCAAGACGGTTTTCCATCAGCCCCCGTTGACGGTCGAATGCTGGGGACTGGCCCACAGTCGTGATCGGTTCAACGTCTTCGTCTCCAACAACAACAAGTCCTCCGAGCACTGGGAACTCTATTCGTTCACCGGCAAGGGAGACTTCACCGTCTACATGCCCTCCTACGAACCGGCCACCATTCGGTCTGACGTGGTGATAACCGACGGTCGTTGGCACTACCTGGCCATGCAATTTGATGGACGTTCGGTTCGACTGTTCGTGGACGGAAAACAGGTCCGCCAGCAACAAGTCACCCGGAAGCGACAACCCGGTCCGCTCGGCACACTCGACCTTGGGGCGTATTCCGCCGAGCCGGTTGGCTGTGACGGTGCGGTAGACGACGTGCGAATCTCCAACACCATCCGACCAGTCAACCAGGCCTCACCGGCTCCCTTTGTGGCCGACCAACACACCGTCGGCTTGTGGAACTTCGACACGCTCAAAACCGATCGTTTTGACGATCTTTCGGGCCGTTCAGCAAAGTCGGCCCAACAATCGATCATGAAACAGGAGCAACGGCTGCTCGCTGAAATGAAGACGCTTGCCGCAAAGATCGCTTCCCTGGCCCCTCCAATTGGTTACATCGGATTTCGACACCAACCCACCGCCACCCACGTGCTGTTGCGGGGTGATATCAAGGCCCAGGGCCCCCGTGTCACGCCCCGTGGCCTCTCCCTCTTCAAAGAATTGCCCGGCGATCTAGGACTGGACCAGGACGCCCCGGAAGCCGATCGCAGACGAAAACTCGCGGATTGGATCACCCACCCCCGCAATCCACTGACAGCCCGCGTGATGGCCAATCGGGTCTGGCAATTCCATTTCGGATCCGGCCTGGTCCAGAACCCCAGTGACCTTGGATTCAATGGCGGCCGCCCCTCACACCCGCGACTGCTCGACTGGCTCGCGTCCGAATTGATCCACTCCGGCTGGAGCCTCAAGCATCTCCACCGGCTGATCGTGCTTTCGTCGACCTACCGGCAATCCACAGCCCGTCAGCCACAGGCCATGGCCCGCGATGCTGGCAATCGTTGGCTCTGGCGGTTTGCGCCCCGACGACTCGAGGCCGAGGTCGTCCGTGATGCGATGCTGGCCGTCAGCGGGGAACTCAACCCGACGATGTCCGGCCCCAGTGTTCAACCATTTTCCATCACGGTCTTCAACACCCACTTCTACCACCTGTTTGACAGCCCCGATGCCCGTTTCAATCGTCGGACCTGTTATCGCGCCAACGTGATCACCGGTCGCGATCCGCTGCTGGATTGTTTTGATTGCCCATCCCCTTCGGTGGCAACACCCAGGAGGCGGACCACCGTCACCCCCACCCAGGCACTGGCCCTGATGAACAATTCCTTCGTACTGCGACAGTCCCGGCGATTCGCTCGCCGTGTCAGCCAAAAGGCTCCCGAAAGCCAGGGCCAACAGGCTGAGTGGGCCGTTCGACTGGCATTGGCCAGGCCGCCCACACCGCCAGAACGGAACCAGTTGACACGTCTCATTCGTGACCATGGACTCGAATACGCCTGCTGGGCACTCATCAATAGCAGCGAATTCCTCTATCTGCCCTGACACTCCATGACAGACTCCCAACACACCCAGTTCCACCGCCGTGAATTCGGTGGCCAGATGGCCGCCAGCCTGGGCACCATTGCGCTGGCCAGCCTGCTCGATGCCGACGGCTGCCTGGCCGACTCCGCTGGCACCGGCGGCATCCTCCACAGCCCACACCGCCCAGCCCGGGCCAAACGGTGCATCCATATTTTTTCACCCGGTGGCGTCAGCCAGGTGGACACCTTCGACCACAAACCAGCTCTCGAACGTCTCGATGGCAAGCGACTGTTGGGCCAGGGCGAAATTGACACCTTCTTTGGCAAGGTGGGTGTGTTACGCAAGAGTTTCTACAAGTTTCGCCGACACGGCCAAAGTGGCAGTTGGGTTTCCTCGTTATTTCCTCACCTGGCCACCTGCGCCGACGACTTGACCTACTTCCACACGCTTGTCTCAAAAAGTTCATCGCACACTCCCGCGTGCTTCCAGATGAACACGGGTTTCACCCAGGTGGGTTACCCCAGTCTCGGCTCCTGGTTGTCCTATGGTCTGGGAACCCTCAACAACGAACTTCCCACCTTTGTTGTCCTGCCCGATCCCCGGGGGCTCCCCAACGGGGGAACCAGCAACTGGAGCCAGGGGTTTCTGCCAGCCCAGCACCAGGGAACTGCGTTTGCCACCGACGGGAAACGCGAGCCAATCGCAAACCTGAAGACACCGACAACAGTTTCGCGTTCCGGGCGGCGCGCCAGCCTCGAGTTTCTGTCCCAATTCAACCGCTCCTTCGCTGCGGCCAACCCCGGCAACGATGAACTGGAAGCCCGTGTCCGTTCGTACGAACTGGCAGCAAGAATGCAGACCAGTATTCCTGACGCGGTGAACTTCCGAGACGAGACCCAGGCCACGCAACGGTCGTATGGCCTCGACGACGAATCCCTGGCCCCATCCGCCTCAAATTACCTGCTGGCGAGACGACTGATCGAACGCGGCGTCCGTTTTGTGCAGGTATACAACGGAGGTGCCCTGGGGAGTCCTCGGATCAACTGGGACGCCCACGAGGACCTTGTCCGCAACCATGGCAACCAGGCCCGGCACCTCGACCAACCGGCCGCCGCGCTACTCAAGGATCTCAAACAAAGAGGCCTTCTCGATGACACGCTGGTGGTCTGGTCCTCCGAGTTTGGTCGCACACCATTTACGCAGGGTGACGCGGGCAAGGGACGCGATCATCATCCGCTTGTCTTCTCCGGCTGGATGGCTGGAGCCGGGCTGAAGGCGGGTTTTCATCACGGAATCAGCGACGAGGTTGGCTACAGGCCCGCCGAGGATCCCGTAACGGTCTATGATTTCCACGCCACGCTGTTGCACCTCATGGGAATCGATCACACTCGGCTGACCTTCTACCACAACGGACTCGCTCGCAGGCTGACCGACGTCCACGGACACGTCGTCCACGACGTCCTCGCATAGCCTCCCCACCAGGAGTGGTCGCCATCCACCTGTTGCTCCCCTTCTTCTCCAGCATCCTGACCGTGTTCGGCCTGCTGCTGCTCAAACGGGCCCAGGCCCAGGTGACGTCGACCTGGGCCACGCTGATTGTGGTCACCTGGCTCACGGCCATCGCCTTCACGGCACTGACACTGACCGGCGGCACCATGCAACCGCTGTCGCACCTCTGGCAACCGGTCAGCGTGGGCGCGCTTTTCCTGGCCGGCCTGGGATTCACATTCCTAGGAATCAAGATCGGGGATGTTTCGATCGTGACACCCGTCCAGGGCGTGAAAGTCCTACTGGTGCCGGCCATGGCCCTCCTGATCGTCGACGATGTCGCCGACATACAGGTTTGGATCTCGGCAGCAATCGCGATGACCGGCATCCTGTTCATCCAGTCGACAGACGATGAGATCGATCGCCCCCGAATCCGGATCTCGATCCTCTGTGCCCTGCTGGCCGCCGTGTCACTGACCGTCTTTGACCTGTTGATTCAAAAATGGGCCCCCGCCTGGGGCGCCGGCTATTTTCTGCCAATCGCCTTCGGCAGCACCGCCATTTTGTCATTGGGCCTGCTTCCGTTTGCTCGCACCCGCGAACGGACCATTCGTTCACAACTCTGTTGGCCCCTGGTTGTGGGCTCGCTGTTGATGGCCGTCCAGGCCTTCGGAATGACATTCACGATTGCCACGTTCGGCGATGCCACGCGGGTCAACATTGTCTATTCGCTGCGTGGACTCTGGGGCGTGCTGCTCACATGGACCCTCTCGCGTTCACTGGGACTCACCGCCACCGCACCAAACTCCAGCCTGATGCTCAAGCGACTCGCCGGTGCTATCCTAATCGGAGTGTCGATTGTCCTGGCTTTGCTCTGACCCTCACCTTGTTCGAGTGACATTCATGGCTCAACCACTTGCTCTACCAGTTTCGTTTCTCAGCTCCCTTCTGGTTGCCACCGCCCTGGCGGGACCAGTCCTCGGACAACCTGCCAAGGACGGCAGTCCTCCAATTGTCGTTCGACACAACAAGCAAATTGCAGTCAACACCATCCCGTGTCGCCGTATTGCCCTGGGCGAACCCGAGGACTACAAGCCCTCGGTTGTCCAATTGCCCTCCGGTGACCTGCTGCTGGTTGTCTTTGCCGGCAAACAGGTCGGCGGGGGAAAGATCCGCGAAATCACCCGGACGTACCGTTCCAAGGACCAGGGATTGTCGTGGTCCGGGCCAGAGCTGCATCCACTTCTCCTGGGTCGGGAACCCTACCTGTCCATCACCCGCAACGGCACACTGTTTATCACAGGACATCTGCTGAGGCAGGACATCCGCAACACGCATGGCCACACACACAGTTACCTGCATCGCTCGACCGACGAGGGGCACACGTGGACCAGCATCCGACTGCAGCCAAAATCATTCCGAAAAGGCACCACGGTGCTCACGGCTCGAAACGTTCTCGAAACTGCTGACGGTGCGTTGCTGGTGGGGATCAGCGAGCATGCCCCCAAGAGTGGCAACGTGTTCTGGAAAAGCACCGACGGGGGAAAAACCTGGCCGGAACGGTTTCCTGCGACTTTTTCCGGCGTGCCGCCGAAATATCCGTACACGCTCCTCGGAGAGGCACACCTGTGGCAAGCACGCTCTGGTCGTCTCCACGCGATCCTTAGAGTTGGCTCGGCCAATTCGTGGCCCATCAAGGGCACCAAGGACCCGGGCAACACCGACCAGTCCGAAAGAATGCTCACCTACACCTCGGCTGATGGAGGCCGCAACTGGACCTTCACCGGCAATCTGGGTCGGTATGGTCAGATGTACCCCGCCATCGCACGACTTCCAGACAAACGCCTGCTGCTGACTTTCACTCAACGTGCGATCGCCCCACAACTGGGTGTCCGCGCCGTTCTGGGCATTGAAACTCGCGACGGGTTTCAATTTGACATGAAGCACGACGAATTGCTCCTGGAAACCAAAACTCCACCCGGCCAGTCCAGTGGAGGAGGTTTTGGCCCAACGATCGTTCTCAAAGACGGTACGCTGCTGACCGCCTACACCTATCGTGACGCCAAGAGAGTCAAGCACGCCGAGGTGGTCCGATGGCGAGTCCCTGCAAACCGCTGACACCGACACGGTGACGGGTCATGCAACAATCTCGTCAACCACCCGGCCAGAGACGTCGGTCAGCCGAAAGTCCCGTCCGCTGTACCGGTACGTCAGCGCCTCGTGGTCCAGTCCGAGCAAATGCAGCATGGTCGCGTGCAGATCGTGGACATGAACCTTGTCCTGAACCGCAAAGAAACCAAAGTCGTCGGTCGCCCCGAAAGTCAGCCCCCGACGGACACCGCCACCGGCCAACCACATGGTGAAGCCATAGGGGTGATGGTCGCGGCCCCCACCCTGCCCGGTCGGGGTCCGTCCGAATTCCCCACCCCAGACGACAAGAGTCTGGTCGAGCAATCCCCTTGACTTCAAATCTGCGATCAACGCCGCCACCGGTTGATCGGTTTCCCGAGACGTTTTTTCATGGTCACGAACATTGCCATGGGCGTCCCACTTGTTGTCGACGTTGGCCACCACGAACCGCACACCTCGCTCGACCAGTCGCCGAGCCAACAGGCATTGCCGACCATATTCCTCGGTTTCCTTCTGGCCAATGCCATAGGATTCCTGGGTGGCCCGACTCTCTCGTGACAGGTCAAAGACCTCCGGAGCACGCGTCTGCATCCGGAACGCGAGTTCGTACGCCGCCAGGCGGGCATCAAGCCGACTGTCGTCCTCACGGCGAGTACGGTACAGCGCCGCCAAGCGTCGAATGCCCGCCAACCTTGTGGCCTGGATCTCCCGAGGAACGGACATCGACAGGTTTTCGACCGGCTTCTTGACGTCTGGAATTGAAGTCCCCTCGAAGGCCGCTGGCAGGAACGACGAACCATGAATCACCTTGCCAGCCAGGTTGCTCTGACGGCTGATTGACACGAACCCCGGCAGGCTGTCGCTGTCGCTTCCCAATCCATACAGCGTCCATGCTCCAACACTGGGCCGAGGCAGGACCCCGTCGCCGGTCGTCATTTCACGAATCGCCCCACTGTGCTCAAGCTGGCCACTGTGCATCGACCGGACAATGCACAGGTCATCGGCGTGACGGGAGAGATGAGGCATCAGCTCACTCAACCACGCCCCCGACTCACCGTATTGCCGAAACCGAAAAGGGGACGGTCGACAATTTGGCGTCGCATCCCGAGTGATCCGAGGGAGCTTGATCGGAATCTTGTCGTGCTTGGCCAGCTCCGGCTTCGGGTCAAACAGGTCGACCTGCGACGGGCCACCTCCCATGAACAGAAAGATAATGCTCTTGGCCCGCGGGGCATGGTGCGGCAAACGCGGAGCGAGAGGGTTGCGGCTCGGGACCGCCGCCTGTGACTCCTGGGCCAACAGGCCGTAAAGCGACAACAACGGGAACCCGGCCGCTGCGCGGCCCAACATCTCGCGCCGACCANACCGACAATCTCCCGAGACGGTTGTGCTCACGGCGGCAGGATCCTCAAACAACCCGGACAATTTCCATCATCCCCTGATCAGTCAATATAAATGAACTCGTTACCGCACAGCAGGACCATGCACAGGTCCTCCCANGCACCGTCTCGGCCACCAGCGGTCTTTTGTCCCGCTTCGGTCAGCCGCCTCCGCAGTTGGCGTGCTTCATCAAGAGTCTGACTGGCCAGTCGCTGTTCGTTCGCGGTGGGAGGACGCCCCACCAAACGCTGNTACAACGCCTCGACCATCACTTCGTCGTTTTCACCGGTTTTCAATAGCCTCGNGACAATGGATCTGGCCGTCGATTGGACCAGTGGGTTGTTCATCATGAACAACGATTGTGGAGCCGATGTCGAATCCACTCGCCGTGGAATGACCAAGTGCGGATCCGGACCATCGAACAGGCTCAGGAATGGATCCGGAGCGCTCCGGGTTGGTGCAGAAAACAGGGACCGTTTTGATGACTGCCACGTTTCCACCGACGCCCGACTCACTTGCCCGGCGTGCCACAACAGGGTGTCCTTCAACGATTCCGCATCCAGTCTCTTGCGATTCATCCGGCTCAGCCAGCGGTTGCGAGGATCCCGACGACGTCCATCCAACGACGAGAGGCTTGTCTGTCGATACACACTCGACGTCATAATCAGCCGCACCAGGGATTTGATCGACCAGCCCGACTTGATGAATTTCACAGCCAGCCAATCCAGTACCTGTGGATGTGTCGGNGGCCGGCCCAGTCGACCAAAGTTGCTGGGAGTTTCAACAATCCCCACTCCAACCAGGTGTTGCCACACCCGGTTGACCATCACTCTCGCTGTGAGCGGATGATCCGGTCGCGTCAGCCACCTCGCCAATTCCAAGCGACCACTCCCGTTGATCCGCGGCGCCGGTCGGTCCGCCTCGGCAAACACCCGCGGAAACCCACGAGCAACAACCGCCCCGGGCGACAGGTGGTCACCCCGGATGAACAACCGCGCGTCCCCGACTCGTTTGTGGCGAGTCCCAGGCACCGGCCCATCTCGCATTACCATGCGCGACACGACTCTTGAAACCAGCGGGCTGAGCCGGTCGCGTTCGGCGGCCAGGCGATCCCGGTGTTCCAACTCCTGGGCGTCGACTGTCCATCCATTTTTCTTCTGGTCGGCCAGCAATTCTCTCTCCTTGGCCTGCGCTGCCTTGATGGCCTTCGACAACTCCATCTTGCGTTTTTCATCCGGCTCGCTTGCCATCTTCTTACGAAGTGACACCAGTTCCTTCTGAACCTGAAACAGTTGACGCGTCTTTCCNAGTTTTTTGTCCAGTGATTTGATCGTCGACTCGAGCCCATCCAGAACCGACTTTCGCATCCGCAGACCGTGGGCGGCCGATTCATCGGACACCAACGGTTGCTGCAATCGGCGGCGCAATCGGGCACTGCCCTGAAATGTGAACATGTGGCTGCTGTAAAAAATCCCCGCCAGCGCGTAGTAATCTTGCTGGGAAATGGGATCAAACTTGTGGTCGTGACACCTCGCACATGAGACCGTCAGTCCCAGGAACGTTCGGCCGAGCACATCAAGTTGTTCGTCAATACAGTCGGCAAGGACCTTTTCCTTGTCATTGCCCTCCACGAGGTGAGCCAGGGCCCAGATCCCCGTAGCCGTCAGGCCATCCGAATTCAGTGCCCCGGGGCGGTCGACGGGCAACAGGTCACCGGCGACCTGCTGTCGGACGAATTCGTCATAGGGCAAATCACGGTTGAATGACTTGACCACCCAATCCCGATACGCGCCGATCGAGAAATTCTCGTTCTTGTTCGCCGCACAGGTCGGATCGTCGAGTGAGTACCGAACGTTGTCGAGCCAGTGGCGGCCCCAACGAACACCAAAATCTACAGAGTCCAACANCCGGTTCACGACCCGGCCGAACGCTCCCGGTTCCCGATCTGCGAGAAATTGCTCGACCTCATTCCCTGTCGGAGGAAGACCGATCAGGTCATATGTGGCACGACGAATCAGTGCCCGGCGACCCGCATCAGCCGACGGTTCCAGCCCCTGGGCTTCCACGACTGACAGGACCAGGCGATCCAGGTCGGTACGAGGCCATTCGGGATGCTTGTGGTTTCGCGGCACCGGGGGCCGTTCGACCCGACGGAACGCCCAGCGGCTGCGTGCCGACGCCAAATCCGGTGACCGGCCACTGTTCGATTTCCCGTTGCGCGGGTCCGGAGCTCCCATCCTGATCCAGGTCACAAAATCAGCGATCACGCCAGCAGCCAACTGTTTCTTGGGCGGCATCTTGAACGACTCGTACCGCAACGCACCAATCAACAAACTGTCGCCAGGCTTTCCGGGCACGACAGCCGGACCGCTCTCACCGCCCGCCCGGATCCCCTCCCGGGTGTCGAGAAACAGTTTTCCCTTGAGGCGATTGGTGGATCGGGCTTTCTCCGAATGGCACCCGTAACACCGGGTGACCAACACCGGCCGAATCTTCTCTTCAAAGAAACGAACGCCCCGGACTTCGGCACTGTCGTCGGCTCCCATGACAATCACCGAAAGGATCAACCCGACCGGCACGGACAACCAGAACGGACGGGTGAACCGAGAGGCATTCCACATCGCGAGGTCTTTTCCGAGGACGGTTTTGGACCGAGTGTGGTCCGGGACTCTCCACCCGGGATTGTAGAACAAGTTGCTCCCCAACCAACATTCCGAAGTCACATTACTCCAACAGACAAGCCACCTGACAATTGGTAGAGTCGGACCGGCGATTCGTGCTCCAGGGCTTGTCGCCGCCCACAGGAAGGACAGGACCCCTCGGATGTCAGACGAACCGATCACGATTTACCACAATCCACGGTGTTCCAAGAGTCGACAAACGCTCGCATTGCTAGAAGACGCCGGGATCTCTCCACGAGTGATCGAGTATCTCGACCACCCACCCACCGCCGAGGAACTCGCGACGTTGGCCAATCAACTCGACATGCAACCCGGTGAATTCATACGCAGCAAGGAAGCCGCCTACAACCAACTCATCCCCCCCGCGGGAGACCGATCGCCCGCGGAACTGCTCGCGGCCATGGCTGCCAACCCGATCCTGATCGAGCGACCGATTGTCGTGCGAGGAAATCGGGCAGTCCTGGGACGACCTCCCGAAAATGTCCACCAATTGTTGTGACAAACGAGTCCCGAAATTCCTCGCCGCGACCCNATGCCTCGCCTTTCGCTGTATGCCGGAGTCGAGGTATCCTATTAGACTGTTAGGCGACACAAGCTTTCCCCGGCCTTTAACGGCTCAATCCTCCAGCAACGGACCGGACACATGACGCGATCGCACACAGTCAACCGCCGCGACTTCCTTCAAACCACCAGTGCTGGTGCACTTGCCATCTCCACCGGTGTGTTTACCGGTGGAGCGGCCGCAGCCGAACGGTCCCCCAACGAAAAACTGCGGATTGCGTGTGTTGGGACAGCCAATCGTGCCGCTGCCGATATCCAGGGTGTCAAGGGTGAGAATATCGTCGCCTTGTGCGACATCGACACCAATTATCTTGACCGCGCCAAGGCCCAGTTCAAGGATGCTCGGACCTACGTGGACTATCGCGAGATGATCGAAGCCGAAGCTGGCCGCATCGATGCGGTGGTTGTCGGCACCGCCGACCACCACCACGCCCCGGCCGCACTCCGAGCCATCAACAAGGGATTGCACGTCTACGTCGAAAAACCCCTGGCCCACACCGTCCACGAAGCACGCGTGTTGGCCGAAGCAGCCAAGAAAAAGGGCGTTGCCACACAGTTGGGAACCCAGATCCACGCCGGGGAAAACTACCGTCGAGTGGTGGAGATCATCCAGTCGGGTGCAATCGGCGACGTGACCGAAGCGCACGTGTGGGTCGGCAAAGGCTGGGGTGGCGGTGACCGCCCCAAGGCCGGACAAAAACCACCCAAGAATCTCCACTGGGATCTCTGGCTTGGCCCCGCACCGGTTCGCCCGTACGCCGCCGGACGTTACCACCCGGCACAGTGGCGTCGCTGGTGGGACTTCGGACAGGGCACTCTTGGTGACATGGCCTGCCACTACATGGACCTGCCCTTCTGGGCCCTGAAACTTGTNCATCCGACCCATTGTCATTCCACCGGGCCAAAGNTGCATCCGGAAACATGCCCCTTGGGCTTGAAGGTCGAATACAAGTTCCCCAAGCGAGGAAAATTGGCTCCGGTCAAGNTGACCTGGTACGACGGCAACATGATTCCTCGCCAGGTCGCCGGACACCGTGTTCCCGGCAGTGGAGTGATGTTTGTTGGCACCGAAGGCCAGATGTTTGCCGACTACGGTCGTTACAAGCTCTACCCACAGGACAAGTTCAAGAGCTTCCAACCCCCCAAGAAGTCGATCCCCAGATCGATNGGGCACCACGCCGAGTNGATCCAAGCCTGCAAGAAAGGCACGCCCACGACGTGCAACTTCGATTACTCCGGNGCACTGACAGAGTCGGTCCTGCTGGGCAACGTCAGCTACCGCACCGGCAAGGCCCTCGAATGGGACGCCGCAGCTCTTGAGGCTCCCAACTGTGCCGAGGCAATGCAGTACATCCGCAAGGAGTACCGCGAAGGTTGGGAAGTCGCCTGACCGATTCTCGCCANCCGAACCCAGGGGCCAGGCCCGGCACAGCCGCGCCTGGCCCTTTTTTCGTGTCCGCCGGCAGGGGATTTACCCCTCGTCGCCNGCAATGTATTTCAACTGGATCTTGGTCTCGGGCAATTTCTTCTGGAGCGTCGTGACGCCCGCCTCACTGACATTGGTCCGCGTCACTTTCAGGTCCTTCAATGACTTGAGACCCGCCAGGTGCACCAGGCCCTCGTCAGTGATCGAGGTTGAACCCAGGTGCAGGAATTCAAGCTTCAGCAATCCAGAGAGCGCCGGCAGCCCCACGTCGGTGGTCAACGTGTTGTCGAGATTCAACCAGGCGAGATTCTGCAATTTCCCTAACGGTTCCAGGCCGACGTCAGAAATCTGTACCCGCCACAGGTTGAGTTTCTTGAGGTTTTTCATCCCGCCCAGGTGAACCATCCCGGCATCGGAGATCAAACTGTTTTCACTCACGTCCAATTCCACAAGTGTCTCAACACCTCTCAACTGTTCCAGCCCCGCGTCACCGACCTGCGTCTGTGACAATCGAACCTTGCGAAGGTCGGGAAACTGTTTCAGGACGCCCGCAGCTTCGTCACCCGCCAGGGTTCCCGCCAGGTAGAGTTCCTGGAGTTGTTTCAACTCCTTCAATTCGGCCAAACCCACTTCACTGACAAACAGGAAATCGAGCAGCAAAGCCTTCAGGCCGACCAGCTTTCCAATGTGAGGCATGCCGTCATCATCAATCTGTGTCGCGTTGTTTTTCCCCGAAAGCCGCAGAGCTCGTAGGGAAACAAGGCCGGCAAGATGCACCAACCCGTCATTTGTGATTCCNCANCCTCGCAAATCAAGATTCCGCAAACTGGAGATCTTGCCAAGTGTCTCCAGCCCCTTGTCCGTCACCCCGGTATCGTTCAACAGTACCGACTGAAGATTGGACAGCGACTCCAGGGCGGCCAGGTCAGCATCCTTGAGAGTGGCTCCACGCAGGCTGACTTCCGTTATCCGTCCGTCACCCCCACGCTTGAACACCGCTCCCAAATCTTTCAGCGCAGACACGGTGGCCTCGTCATCGGAAACCACCTTCTTGACCTTTGCGGCCGAATCCCCCACGGGAGGCGTTTGGGCCTGGTTGGAAGAACTCTTATCCGAGCCACATCCGGCACCAAGAAACAAAAACAACAACCCAGTCAAAGACAACGCTCGCACGAGTTCACTTCCTCTACCAGGGGACGTCAAAACACCATCCACACAAACACTCACACCTCGGCCAACCGCGTGGCCGAATCTCCGAAACGGTCCAACTGAATATTGAACTTGTCCATCAGCGACAGGAACAGGCTACACATCTGGCGATGCGATTTGCCCTGGTAATCCAAAATTCGACCACCTGCCAATTTTCCACCACCACCGCCCAGCAAGACCACGGGCAACTGCGACGCATTGTGAGCGCCCGACATCATGCTCGAGCAATACATCATGATGGTGTTGTCCAACGCAGTCCGCCCCCCCTCCTGCACCGCGTCGAGTTTCTTTGCGATGTAGGCCATCTGGCTGAACATGAACTGGTTGACCTTCAAATAATTCGCGTTGTTTCGGTGAGACAACTCGTGATGGCCCACTTCGATTCCCAGGTGTGGAAATCGAAGATAACTGTGATCGTTATTGAGTTTCAGGGTACACACGCGAGTCGAATCGGTCAGGAATGCAAGCACGACAATGTCACACATCAACTTCATGTGCTCGGGCAAATCCTGTGGAATTCCATCGGGCGGGCGAGGAATATTGGGTTTCTCCAGCGCCGGTCTCCATCCCTGCAATTCGCCTTTCTTTCCCGAACGCTCGATCCGGCGCTCCACCTCGCGAATCGAATTCAGGTACTCGTCAAATTTTCTTTGATCGACTCGACTGATTCCCTGTCGGAAACGACGCGCCTCGGCCAACACCGCATCCAGGACGCTCCGGTCACCACGACTGATCCGGTTGTTGAACAGCCGATCGAACGCCAGTGCGGGATACACCTCCAACGGAGTTGGATTCGTTGGCGAACTCCACGAGATGTGCGAACTGTACAACATCGAGTAATCCTTGTGGATCCCCGGGTTGGACCGCTCGCACCCCAGTACCAGGCTCGGCACCTTAGTCGAACACCCATACCGCTGGGCGATGACCTGGTCAAAACTCGTGCCCGACCGAATTGCTCCACCCGAGGCGAGGCTGGCACCCGACAACAGGTTGCCGGTCTGTGAACTGTGAATATTGCCTTTGAGCGCTTCGGCATTGAACAGGCCGCGGATGAAGGTGAGGCGTTCACGAAACTCAACGAGCGGCGTCAACACCTTTCCCAGTTCCATCGCCGATCCAGCCCCCTTGGCGTTGAATTCACTCGAGTGAAATCCGTTACCAGAGAACAGCACGGCCAGCCGCGTGGGAGCCTGGCTGCCGACATTTCCCGCCCGACGAGCCCGCGCTTTCGATGTTTTTTCGTCGCCCCAGACACGACGCGATTCCATCCACGGCAATGCCAGTGTCACACCACCGGCCCCACGCAAAAACGTGCGCCGTGAGTACTCATGCGTCATCGGCAGCCCCTTTGTAATGTCACCGGACCGATAGAGATCACGGGAGACGTTCTATCGCTGGGATGTTTCGGTCACCCGGGTTTCTCGCCCACGAATCTGGCGGAATTGAGGAGACAGCACAATCATCTCAATTGCCACAGACAGGCGAAAGTCGTTTTGTTTCATCCGCTGGTGAATATCGTCGAGCAGGGGTTGATCTGAGAGTTGTGTCTGCCGGCCCAAGGCATAGCCAAGCAACTTGCGATTGAATTGCCTCACAAAATCGTCCCGCCGCTTGGTTGCCAGGTACGTCCGCAACCCCGGCAGGCCCCGGACAATCGAACCATCGGGCAGTCGGGAGGTGGCATCAAGATCACGTCCGGCGAGATCTCGCTTACGGGATCGGCCGATCGTGTCAAACTCCTCAAGCGCAAATCCAAATGGATCAATCCGCTGGTGACAGCGTGCACATGTCTTCACCTCGCTGTGTTTGGCAACCAACTGTCGCATGGTCAAACCGTCGGTCTCTGTTTCATCGGCAGGCAACTGCGGCACTTGTTTGGGTGGACGTGGCAACTTCTCGCCCAGCAACACTTCCGAAATCCAGTTGCCGCGAAGGATCGGGCTGGTTCGAGCGGCTCCCGATGGTCTGGCCAATGTGGCAGCCAATCCCAGCACCCCACCGCGGCCCCGCGATCGCATTCCCGTCACTCGCTGCCATTCTCCCTCAGCCTCGGGCACCTCGAATTCCTGCACCCCGTAGAACGCCGCCAATCGCTTGTTGACGAAAGTGTGATCCGCATTCAACACCGACATCAGTGACCGGTCCGAGGAAAACGCATCGGACAGGAACCTGATCGCTTCCTCATACATGTCGTCTTTCAAACGGGAAAATTCCGGATAATGTTTTTCACTTTTGAGCGACACAATGGGGAAGTCATGAATATGCAGCCACTGGCAACCAAACTCGGTCGCCAGGCGGCGAATCCGGGGATGCCGCTGCATCCTCCTGACCTGCGTCAACAGTTGCGATTCGTCCAAGAGCAGTCCAGACGCTGCCGCTTTCCGCAATTCCGCATCGGGTCCGGAGGACCACAGGAAGTAACTCAACCGAGTGGCGACCTCGTGACCGGTCACAGCCGCCGCCCCCGGACCATCGGGAACACGTTCCAGGCGATACAGAAACGCTGGCGAGACAAACACCCTGGCAATCGTCATCCGGATCGCCTCGTCGTGCAAAACACCCTGGTCCCGCAACTGGGCATACAGTCCTTTCAGCTCAGCCGTCTCGTCGCGACGTAAAGGTCGGCGATACGCACGACCGGCCAGATCCAATACGGCCACCAGGTGCCCGGACTCGGCACGTTGCTTGTCCCGTTGAAAGATTGCCGCCTCTTTCAACGTCAGCCCGCGGATCGGAATCAGTGGCTTGTACTGCGATTGGTTGACACCCTCCATCACTTCCATCAGCAATTCCATGGCCGTCACCTTCTTCAAGGGCCAGTC
Source organism: Planctomycetaceae bacterium (assembly GCA_002724415.1). Lineage (GTDB taxonomy): Bacteria > Planctomycetota > Planctomycetia > Planctomycetales > Planctomycetaceae > UBA8437. Next base: position 1,713 of record PBOU01000121.1, on the reverse strand, counting down.
GCTGACAAACCTCAACTCGCGCCACAAGTCATCCAGTTGACGACGTTCAGAGGCCGTCAGCATCAATCGCGACAGGTGGCCGTCCTCACGATGAAACAACGTCATCGTCAGCACCTCGTCCACCGGAACGATCTGGCTGTAACACAACGCCATCGGAAACAGGTCGCGAAACTCAGCAAAAGCTTTCAAGAACCTGGATTTGCCGGCAGTCGATCGCGGCGTTTTCTTCGTCGCCGACTTCTCTTTGGATGTCACCGGCGCGTCGTCACCCGATGCCGGTGGGCCGGCCACAAGCACGGCATTCTCGAAGCTGGTCACGCGGGTGTCGGAAAACAGGTGTGTCACCTGTGAAAACCTGGTCGTCACACGAGTCACTCGCAATCCCGACCCGATCACCGCCTTGCCATCCAGCAGTGCGACCTGTGCCGAACCGTTGTCACCGCCGTGCGATTCGATGGTCGCCGTCGTCACGAACTCTCGCCCTACAGCCAGGGACGCCGGCAACCGGAAGGTGACCACCGCAGGGGCCTGCACGCACAACGACTCAGCGGCAATCGGAGTGGCGCCCTTCCCGTCTGCGGGATGTCTGCCAAACCGGCCGGGATCCAGCCCCCACGGGCCACCGGCTACGTCTCCGGTCATTTCTCGGACATCTTTCAGCAAGACATCTGGCTGACCTTTCTTCACCAGTCTTGGTTTTTGGAACACAACCACATCACCGGCCGAACCATCACCCGCATCTCCAATCAACAGTGACAGGACGACCGGCTTGGCGGATTTTTCGCCAGCCTTGGGAGTTGGAAATGCACGACGCAACTGCTGCGTTTCCAACAACGGATCGACCGCTGACATCCAGAGCTTCGGGCCACCGGTACGCCCCACCAGCCCAACCGGACCAAAAATCCAGAGCGCCTGTTGCCACTGCGTCACCTCGGTCACAATCGCCTTCACTTCGTCCGGCTTCGCCTGCTTCCACCTGTGACGCACCCGGTCGAGGATCAACGACTTTCCGCCGCCATTCAAGGTATTCCAGAGTCGGCGGAGATACCGCCGACTCAGCTTGCGCTGCTGGGCCACTGCCGAGATTGTGGTTTTCCCCGACCGCAACCGTTCCCGTTCCTCGAGGGTCGCCTTCAAGTAGCGTTCAATTGGCAACTGACCGGCAACCCCCAATCGCGTGTTGCCGTGTACGTTGACATTGCCAACCTTGTCACCAACCCCCAGATCGTTTGAACGAGTGAACCGCTGGTAAAACGCCCGGATTTCAACCAATTTTTCGTCGGTCCAGTCACGTTGCGAATTCTTGGTAGAAAATCGGATCCCGTCGGGCAACAACACGGCATGGCTGGCGATGTGTTTGCCCGCCTCGAGATATTTCCGCAGCAGCGCTGGAGACATCGCCTGTCCAGCACCGGTGTTGGTGAAGCCTTCACCTGCCGCGTTGTCGCCGGGAAACTCGCGAGCCGGATCAAGGGGCACTCCTGTCAGATCACGAACCGTGAAAGTGTATTCCGCATTGCTCAACCGCCGCAAAACCACTGGCCCCGGGTCACCCGCCTGCGCCAGGGGGCGCTGCCTGGGGCGACGGCCCTGGACGTGTCGGTGCACGACGCGTATGACTCGTACTACTACGGGCGGGGTCCCGAACGCCCTCCCCTTCCGGTGGTGCGGGTGCGTCTCGACGACCCGATGGAGACCTGGGCCTACATCGAC